>JALRKY010000038.1 GCA_023260985.1 Altererythrobacter sp.
CGTGCTACCTGAGTTTATCAGGCGCGACCGAGCACGTCCTCGCTATCCTCGGAGCCGACGATGTAGGGAGCCGTGCGACCACCGCCACGAACGGTGTGGTAGCGACCCTCGTAGCGGACGACGCGGTAGCCGGAACGCTCGACCGGAACGCGGCGGATCAGCGCGCGCAGGCGGGCAATCAGTTCCTCCGTCTGGAACGGCTTGGCGAGATAGTCGTCCGCACCCGCGTCGAGACCTGCCACCTTGTCGGACCAGCTGTCGCGCGCGGTCAGCACCAGCACCGGGAACGTGCGCCCTTCGCGGCGCCACATGCCGAGCACGGTAAGGCCGTCGATCTCGGGAAGGCCCAGGTCGAGGATCACGGCATCGTAATCCTCTGTCGAGCCCATGAAATGCCCGTCTTCGCCATCGGTCGACAAATCGACCGCATAACCGGTTTGCTCAAGCGTCGACTTGAGCTGCTTTCCCAAGGTCGGTTCGTCTTCGACGATGAGGATACGCATATGTACCTGCTGGTCCTGTTTTCGTTGCGCCGGTGTGTTGGGCTTTTGCACCAAGGGCGTCAAGCGAATGGGAATTTTGTCCACCCTGCGCGAGCGGACGGGTCAGTTTGAACGATTGATGATGCGGCCGGTGCGCGCATCGACATCGACATAGGTCACCCGCCCGTCCTTGATGAACTTGAGGCGATAGGCGCGGGCCGTGGCATCATAGGCCGGGCCGAGATACTCGCTGCCGCGCATCTGCGGCAGGACGCGGCGCTCGATCTCGCGGAGCGAAAGCACGTTTCCGGCCTGCATTTCCTTGCGCGCTTCACCCTGATCGGTGCGCGACTGGGCTTCCAGTGTAGCCATCGCCGCAGTGCTGGTGAGCGCCACCGCAAAGGGGGCAAGGAGGATAGCGAACCACTTCATAATGGCCTTGTGCCTAAGCGGGCAGCTTTGAACAAGGTGTGAATGGTTCGCATCCCCGCTGTTCAGCCAGCCACCCTCAGGCGCCGCCCCTGACCATCTCGTATTTCACGCTGATCGACACGCCGGTGCTGATCATGCCCGGCTGCACCGGCGGCGCGGCGGAGATCGCGTCGGCGGCCTTTCCGACCATTTCCATCACGGGCATGGGCCCTCCCGCGATCACGGATTCGCTGATCGACAAGAGCCGGATATCGCCATAGCCGGCCAGCGCGGCATAGCGCAGCGCCCGCTCGCGCGCACGCTGCATCGCGCGCGTCCTCGCCGCTTCACGCGCATCGCTGTCATCGTCCTTCAAGAAAGCCGGGCCACCGATGTCGGTCGCACCTGCCGCCACCAGCGCATCGAGCACTTCGCCGGTACGCTCGATCTTGCGCAGCTTCACGGCAACGCGGTTCGACGCCTGGTAGCCGCGGAATACCGGGCGCTGGCTGGCGCTGTCATAGTCGTAACGCGGGCTTAGGTTGATACCGGTGGTCTGGATATCCTTGGCATCCACTCCCAGCGTCTTGATCCGCTCGATCACGCGCTGCATCTCAACCGAATTGGCGCGCAACGCCTCGACCGCAGTCGCCGCATCGGTCGTTACTCCGGCGCTGACAGTGGCTGTGTCCGGCTCAAGCTCGATCGTTTCATAGATGTCGAGTTCGACCACGGGGCCGCTGGCTGCCAGTTGCACCTCAGCGGCATGGGCCACCGGCGTAACTGTAAGCGCGGCAGCCGAGAGTGCGATAGCGATGGGACGGAACATGGAATTCTCCTTTCAAGCGCCACCTGCATGTTGATGGCTTTCGAGCCGGTGAACGGAGCTGTTTGCAAGCGTAAATCTCCGCGCTAGGGCTTGGCGGAAGGGGAGATCGCCGGATGATGAAGAAACTGCTTTTGGCTTGCGCTGCCATCTGCGCTGCGAGCGCGCAGCCGCTTTGGGCGCAGGCGCGCCCGCAGATGGAGCGGGTGCCCGATCGCCCTGCAGGCGAAGGCGAAGGCCCTTTCGCGACGCTGCTGATCCGCGGCGCAACACTTATCGACGGGACCGGCGCCCCGCCGGAAGGTCCCGTCGACATCGTGGTGGAGGGGAACCGCATCGCTCGGATCGTGCGCGGCGGGAATGCAAGCGTCGCAGTCGACCGGGTGATCGATGCCGCCGGCATGTATGTCCTCCCCGGTTTCGTCGACGTTCACGGCCACAATGGCGATCCTGACAAGGCGCCACAGCCCTCATATGGCTTCAAGCTGTGGCTGGCGCATGGCGTCACCACAGTGCGCGGAGTCGGCTTCGGCTGGGGCCCGAACGATCCCTCGATCGACCAGAAGCGCCGCAGCGCCACCAACACCATCACCGCACCGCGCCTGTTCGCTTATGCGGTGCCGGGCGACATCTGGCCCGAAGGCGCAGTCGACACGCCCGAAAAGGGCCGCGCCTGGGTGCGCTGGATCGCCGCGCGCGGCTATGACGGAGTCAAGTTCTTCAACCACGAGCCGCCTCATATCTTTGCAGCAATCCTCGACGAAGCCGAGAAGCAAAAGCTCGGCACGGTTGCGCATCTTGGCCAGCGCGGCGTTGCCGAAGTCAATGCACGCAAGGCGGTCGAACTGGGGCTGGACGGCGTCACCCATTTCTACGGACACTTTGAAAGCCTGCTAGATGGCAGCGCGATCCCGCAATACCCGGCGGACTTCAACTATCTTGACGAGCAGTCACGCTTTGCTTGGGTCGCGCGGCTGGCAGACCAGGTCGGCGAGCCGGGCAGCAAGGCCTGGAACGATTACATAGACTTCCTGATCGATCACAAAGCGACGCTCAGCCCCACCTTCAACATCTATTCCGCCAGCCGCGACGTGATGCGAGCGCGCAATCTCGAATGGCACGAGAAATACACGCTGCCACAGCTGATGCAGTTCTATTCGCCCAGCCTCACCAATCACGGCAGCTATTACCATGACTGGACCAGCGAAGATGAAACCGCCTGGCGCAATTTATATCGCAAGTGGTTCGACCTCACGCGCGAGTTCAAGAACCGCGGCGGTCGCGTGACCGCCGGTTCGGATCCTGGCTATATCTACCAAACTTGGGGCTTCGCCTATATTGGCGAGCTCGAAATGCTGCGCGAAGCGGGCCTGACCCCGCTCGAAGTGATCCGCGCGGCAACGATCGACGGCGCGCGCGAGTTGCAGGACCCCAAGGGCGGTGAACCAGCCTTCGGTTCAATCGCAGAGGGCAAGCTGGCCGATCTCGTGATCGTACCCGAAAATCCGCTGGCAAACCTCAAGGTGCTCTATGGCACAGGGCACAGGCGCCTGAACCGCGAAACCAACCAGCTCAAGACGGTCGGCGGCGTGCGCTGGACGATCAAGGACGGAATCGTGTTCGATGCCCCCGCCCTGCTCGAAAGTGTTGCCCAAATGGTTGACGCGGAGAAACGGAAGCAGGGCGCAATCGCCAAACAATAGAAACCGCATCTTGCCGCAGCCCGCGTGCTCGCCTAACGCGCGCGACCTATGGCGCAACCACCGATCCTATCCTGGGAAGGCCTCGGCCTTCAGCAAGGGGGCCACTGGCTGCTGGGCGGCCCCGAGCGCGCACCGATCGACCTGCATATCGGCCCGCGCGACCGCCTGGCGCTGATCGGGCGCAATGGCGTGGGTAAGACCACCCTTTTTCGCCTGATCGACAATCGCATCGAGGCCGACCTCGGCACGCGCAAGATCAAGCCCGGAACGCGCATCGTTTTGCTCGAGCAGGAGCCAGATTTCACTGGCTATACCACGCTGATGGACTTCGCGCTGGACGGCGAGCATCCGCCTGCAACGCATGAGGTGGAAGCCATCGCAGGCCAGCTTGGGATCGATATGGCGACCCCTGCCGCCACCGCTAGTGGAGGCGAGAAGCGCCGCGCTGCAATCGCCCGTGCGCTCGCCCAAGATCCCGACCTGCTGCTGATGGACGAGCCGACCAACCATCTCGACCTGAGCGCGATCGACTGGCTGGAGGATTGGCTGACCCGATATCGCGGCGCATTCGTGGTGATCAGCCATGACCGCACATTCCTGAAGCGGCTAACCAGCGCCACGCTGTGGCTCGATCGAGGGACCATTCGCCGCAAGGAAGTGGGCTTCGGCGGCTATGAGGCGTGGGAAGAGCAGGTCTATGCCGAAGAAGCGCGCAATGCGGAAAGGCTCGACGCCAAGCTCAAGATCGAAGCGCATTGGCTTGAACGCGGAGTAACCGCACGCCGCAAGCGCAACCAGGGGCGGCTCGAAAAGCTGTGGCAGATGCGCGCCGCGCGCGCAGCGATGATATCCGCCAGCAGCACCGCCAAGCTCAAGCTCGCGAGCGACGAGGAATTCAAGTCGAAGTCCGTGATCGTGGCGGAGAAGGTCAGCAAGAGCTTCGACAGGCGCGTAGTGATCAAGGACTTCAGCCTGCGCATCCAGCGTGGCGACCGGATCGGCATCGTCGGCGCCAATGGTGCGGGCAAGACGACGCTGCTCAAGCTGCTCACTGGCGAAATGGCGCCCGATACTGGCAGCGTCACGATCGCCAAGACGCTTTCAGGCGTAATGATCGACCAGCAGCGCGGCCTGATGGAGCCCGATCGCACAGTGCGGCAAGTGCTGGCCGAAGGCGGCGACTGGATCGACGTGCGCGGCGTGCGCAAGCACGCGCAGGGTTACCTCAAGGATTTCCTGTTCGATCCCAAGATCGTCGACACGAAAGTCGGCGCACTGTCCGGTGGCGAGCGCAGCCGCCTGCTGCTGGCGCGCGAATTCGCGCGCACTGCGAACCTGCTTATACTAGACGAGCCGACCAACGACCTCGATCTTGAGACGCTCGACCTGCTGCAGGAAGTGATCGCCGATTTCGACGGCACAGTGCTGATCGTCAGCCACGACCGCGACTTTCTCGACCGCACAGTCACCCTCACGCTTGGCCTCGATGGCTCGGGCAAGGTCGATGTCGTCGCTGGCGGTTACGAGGATTGGGAGAAGAAGCGGCGCGAGCCGGGCGCGGCTAAGCCCAAGACAGTCTCGACCGCGAGCAAATCAGCAGCACCACCCCCACCGCCGCCGCCTCGGGCCGACAAGCTCTCCTACAAAGACCAGCGCGATTACGAATTGCTGCCTGCGCGGATCGAGGAACTCGAGGCGGCGATCGCCAAAGGCGAAGCGATTCTGTCAGACCCCGATCTCTACACTTCGGACCCGCAGAAGTTCGCGACCATCAGCAAGGGCATCGAAAACGCCCAGACCGAAAAGGACGCCGCCGAAGAGCGCTGGCTGGAACTGGCCGAGCGGGTCGAAGGATGAACGCATCAGGTATTAGTACGCCTTTTGAGTGTCCTAATAGGAAACATCTCACTTCGGCATCGCCATTTGCCGCTGCATCGCAAAGATCTTTGCGAAAGCAATCAGCATGCCCGGCAAGGAAGAAATCGAGCGCGACCCGCAATGGTTACCTCATCGTGTCGACATGCAAACGCGCTGTATGAAATTTCTCTATATCGAACGAGTAGCACTTGCCCCCCAGTTTCTCGCAGATCTAAACCCTGCCCAATCTTTGGATGAAGCGTGGCTGCCACTTTCCGATGTCGCGGCAATGCAGCCCAAAGCGGGCCCAATTAATTTCATCTTTCACACCGCCTTTTGCCGTTCGACCCTGCTCGTGCGAGCGCTCGAAATCGAAGGTGTTTGCGCCGGATTGAGCGAACCCGGCATCTTTGCCTCGCTCGTCAACGTTGGCGAGCCTGCCCACGGGCTCGTAAAGCCTGTTCTCGACCTGCTTTCGCGTCCGTTCAGCACTGACGAGGCGGTGTTCGTCAAGCCAAAAAACCACGCCAATATGCTCATCCCGGCCCTGCTGGACGCAAGACGCGATGCAAAAGTCATCCTGATGACGAGCGAATTGGAGACATTCCTCGGTTCGATCATAAGCGGGGGCCTGCTGGGCGGCGGTGGAGCAGAAACCTCTATCTTGAGCTGATGGGCGATGCGCCGCTTAACGTAGGCATGGAACCGCGCGAGCAGTTCCTGATGCCGGATTTGCAGGCAGGGGCCCTTGGATGGTTGCTTTCGCACCGGTTACTTGGCGCGCTGACGCATGGGAATTTGCGCCGCGCACGCGCGTTCTTCACTCTGAGCGCTTCAATGAAGAACGGCAAAAAGCGCTGGTTGCCATAAGTGCTTTTGCAGACATTGGCCTTACTTCCGACAGGGCAGAGGCTATTGCTTGCAGCCCATTGTTCGATCAGCACGCCAAGTTGGGTGGCAACTTCTCGGATAAGGTCGTGGTCGCTGATTAAAAGACCACCGCACCAATAACGCACGAAGAGATTTCACAGGTCGGCCAATGGATTGGAATAATTGCACAACAGGCAGGAATCAAATGCCCCTTACCGCAGTCGCTTTTCAGACCCTTCTATAACCCCAGCGTCACAAGATCATAAAATCGCGGCGTGGTTATCCTGCCCCGCCATTCGGCAACAGATTGCCGCTGCAAACGCCAAGTCCGCACAAGCACGGCTGTCTGGATCAGACTTCCCCGATCCTGCTGCTTGGCGATCGTGATTTCGGGCAGATCCATAATGATTGAAGCCCAAGGACTGTGATCGGCGCATTCGCCCTATGTCCCCAGGGGGTTAGAAAGCGGACCTTTGCGCTTGCTCGGCCAAGTTGAAGCCATAGCTCGCCTATAGAATGTAGAATGTCCGATGCGGCGCTTCGCGCTAGCGTCTATCGCGCCATTCGTCATTCAGGGCGGGTTCCTCGCTGGCCAGTCGGCGTGACGTGACTGCTGTCTGCACCACGAAAAGCAATATCAATATAGCGCCGACGGTTCCTACAAACAGGTCGAAACCGGAAACGGCCCCAAACCAGCCGGGCCCATCGCCAAAAGCCAACATTGCCAGGGTCAAACCAATGAGCATGAAACGGAGTTCGGTCGGGCCTGCGTTGAGATACGAGAGCTTGAGTTCACCAAGGACGCGGACAGACAGAAAGGCATGGATGGACAGCAGCAGGTAACCGGCCAATGCGACAAGCGCGACCTCAAGCGTCACGTAGGGGCTGAGGCCTATCCCGACGACAAGCATCGTGGTGGCCATTCCGTCGCAGCTATGATCAAGGAAGTATCCATATCGCGGCCGCTCGATCTTGCGAAAGCGAGCAAGGCTACCGTCGCTGCTGTCTCCAAACCACTGCACTGCATAGCCCGCTATCGCGAGCCAGAGCCAATCCTCACCAAGATTGCTGAGAACATATCCAAGGAGAATCAGCAGGGCCCCAACCATGCCGACGTAAGTCAGCAAATCGGGCGTGACCCAAGCAGGAAGCCTCCCACAAATCCAATTCAGTAAACGGCGCTCCGAAAGAGCAAGGAAGTTTTCCTGAATCCGATCGATCCCCGGGAGGCCGGCTTTTGGCTCACTCACTGTAGCAACCTTTCACAACTGTGATCCTTGCCAATTTCGCCTCAGGTACCCCGGATCCTTCTTGGGATTTAGGATTCGGCGGCTCTTCGCTCGGCCTTTTCACGCTCAGACTTTTCGCGCTGCACAGCGACCGCTCGCGCCTGGTTAGCCAGGCCCAGCCAGGTCTTTTCCGCGCGCAGCTCGCGCTCGCGCACGTTCTCGAGCTTGGCCTCGCTGGCCGCATTTGCAGCTGCTTCGGCGCGTTCGATGTAGAATTTGTAGCTGTCGGCCACTGATACCTCCCGAATGAAAATGGAGGCGGCTGCGAACTGCCGCCTCCTCCGGAATGTCAGTCAGCAGCCGAAAGGTTGACCGCGCTTTCCTTGCCATTTCGGCCCATCTCGACCTCGTAGTTGAGGCGCTGTTCCTTATCGAGCGTGGTCATGCCCGCTGCCTGTACGGCAGAAATATGGACGAAGCTGTCCGACGAACCGTCGTCGGGCTGGATGAAGCCATAGCCCTTGTCGGTGTTGAAGAATTTGACTGTGCCAGTCTTGCTCATGGGTGTTTCCTTTCAAGAAACGAAGGGTGCCCACTCGCGACATGCGAACGGGTCGTGCGTCAAATCGTCCGATGAAAGGAAGTCGTCGTCCGGTTAACGCCGGGGCTGCAACGCAGCAAGCGGCGGTAAATCAAAAGCCGAAGTCCGTCGCATATTTCGACGTCAGCAAGGCGTTGTTAGCACACAGCAACCGAAATAGCGAAATAAATCGCCGGTCAGCGGCGAGGGCCGGATAGTTCAGGTCAATGATTGATCTGGCCAGACATAGCGCGGTAATCCGGCGCCGGCCCGAAACTCGTGGATTCGCTTGGAGTAATATTCAACGAGATTGAAATAGGTCGCCTGATCTTCCGCAGAGCGCGAATGTTGCTGGTTCATCACCGCAATCTGGTGTTGATAGAGCAGCTGGTTGAGATCCATTCGCCTTCTCCTCGAAAAGTTTTCTGCTTGGGATCAGGCGCCCGCCCTGTGCGGCCATCAGGCAGAATGAAGATTTATTGCTTGCCTCTCGCCATCGGCGCCAACGTCGACTTCATAGCTGAAGCGTTGTCGTTCCTGCACTTTATCGCCCACATTTCGGCGGACGTCGATCTGGCGGAACGGCAGCACTTCTCCGCCATCTTCAGGGCTTATGAAGCCGGTGCCGGTCATTCGGTTGAAGGTCTGCACCTTGCCGCGGTTGGTCATGTCTGCTCCTTCTTTCTTGCTGCGGTCTGTTCGCAGCTGGCCACGCCGGGGTGGCTAAAAGACGTAAAAGGTCGTCCGGTCCGGCAATCCGGCTTGCCAGCGCAGCCTGCGCCTCATCCGAAGTGTCGCGCGCAGCGGCAAAAGGGCCGTAACGCGGATCGAGCCGTATCGCGGCCCCGCCATCTACTGCGAGATGCGCGAGCCGCCCCTGCAGCATGTTCCAGACTTGCCGGTCGAGCGCCGCGTCGATGGCCGCGCTCACACTCCCTCCAGCAACCGGTCAGCCTGTGCGCGCGCCTCGGGCGTGACTTCGGCACCGGAAAGCATGCGGGCGATTTCCTCCTGCCGCCCGGCCTGGTCGAGCAGCGTCACCCCGGTCTTCGTCACCGTGCCTTCGGAAGACTTGGCTATGAGGTAATGCGTGCCCCCGCGAGCGGCAACCTGCGGCGAATGGGTGACCGCCAGCAATTGCCCAGCATCAGCCAGCCGCGCGAGCCGCTCGCCGATCGCCGAAGCTACCGCCCCGCCCACGCCGCGGTCGATCTCGTCGAAGATCACCGTCGCCGCCCCTCCCTGTTCGGCCAGCGCAACCTTGAGCGCGAGGATGAATCGCGACAATTCGCCGCCCGACGCGATCTTGTTGAGCGGCGCAAAGCCCGCTCCGGGATTGGTGGCGATGAGGAACTCGACGCTGTCGATCCCGTGCGCGCCCCAGCGCTCTTCCGGCAAGCGACCGATCGCCGTGAGGAAGCGCGCGGCATTGAGCTTGAGCGGAGCCAGTTCCGTCGCCACCGCATTGTCGAGCGCCTTGGCCGCCGCAAGCCGCGCCTCATGCACCGCTTCGGCGCGTTGGCGATAGGCCTCGCCCGCTTCGCGCGCGGCGGTCTCGAGCGCGTCGAGCTCTGCCTCGCCGCCTTCGATCGCGTCGAGCGCGCGGCGCATGTCGCGTATCTTCCCGGGCAGGTCGTCAACCTCGCAGCGATGCTTGCGGGCGATGGCACGCAGTTCGAACAGCCGGGTTTCAGCAGCATCGAGTTCGGCGGGATCGTGGATCAGCGCTTCGGCAGCCATGGCCAGCCGGTCTTCCGCTTCGCCCGCTTCCACCAGCGCGCGGTCGAGCGCGGAGAGCGCTTCGGAAAGCAACGGGTGCTCGGGCGCGATCCGGTCAAGCCGCCGGGCCGCGACGCGCAGCGCCGCCAGCGGCGAATCCGATTCTTCCCAGATGTGGCGAAGTTCTTCGAGGTCGCCCGCCAGCTTTTGGCCCTTCTGCATCGTAGCACGGGTTTCGGCGAGCCGCGCCTCTTCGCCCGCCTGCGGTTCGAGCACTGTCAGTTCGGCCAAGTGCGCCAGCAATAGGTCCTGGTCTTCCTTGGCCTGCTCCACCTCGGCGCGCGCATCGACCAGCCGCTCTTCGGCAGCACGCCATTCGCGCCATGCCGCGGCGAGCGCATCGACATCGGCACCAGCATAGCGATCCAGCAGCATGCGGTGGCCGCGCGGGTTAACCAGCCCGCGATCGTCATGCTGGCCGTGAAGTTCGACCAGCGCGGGTGCGATCTCGCGCAGCAGCGCGACGCCCACTGGCTGGTCGTTGACGAAGGCCTTGCTGCCTCCGTCCGCCTTGAGCTGGCGGCGGATGATCAGCGGCTCGCCCGGTTCGATCTCAAGGTCGGCCTCGTCCAGCGCTTCCGCAGTCGCAGAAGGAAGCGCGGCGAATTCGAAGCTGGCGGCGACGCTCGCCTTGTCCTGCCCCGCGCGGACCAGCGCGCTGTCAGCCCGGTCGCCCAGTACCAGCCCCAGCGCGTCGAGCAGGATCGACTTGCCCGCTCCCGTCTCGCCGGTGAGCACACCCAGCCCGCGCCCGAAATCGAGATCGAGCGCTTCGATGAGGACGATGTTGCGGATCGAAAGCCGGGTCAGCATTGCGCCGACCTAACTAGCGCGCCCAAGCGCCCGCGTCACCAATCGCGCGCGGGTTGCGAACAGCCAAATCAGGTGGGGTGGACGCTCGAAGCGTGCTTCTGCACGAGCTGGTAGGCCTTTTCGTACCATTCGCTGCCCGGATAGTTGGCACCCAGCACCGCGGCATATTTCACCGCTTCGTCCGAAATGCCCAGCGCCAGGTTGGACTCGGTCAGTCGATAGAGCGCCTCGGGCGTATGGCTGGTGGTCTGGAAACCTTCGACTACGTTCTGGAAGCGCAGCTGCGCCGCCAACCACATGCCCTGCCTCTGGTAGAGGCGGCCGATCTCCATCTCCTTGCCCGCGAGGTGGTCGTTCACAAGGTCGAGCTTGAGGCGGGCGTCAGCGGCATACTCGCTGGTGGGGAAACGCCGGTCGACGTCGCGCAGCGCGGTCTGCGCCTGCTTGGTGATGCTCTGGTCACGCTGCACGTCGCTGATCTGCTCGTAATAGCTGAGCGCGATCAGGTAATAGGCATAGGGTGCGTCCTTGTTGCCCGGATGGATTGACAGGAAGCGCTGCGCGCTCTGGATCGCCTGGTTGTAATCCCGCGCGACGTAATAGCTGAACGCGCTCATCAGCTGCGCACGACGGGCCCAGGGCGAATAGGGGTGCTGGCGCTCCACCTCGTCGAACAGCGCCGCGGCGAGCCGCGTATTGCCGCGATCGAGGCGACGCTTGGCCTCGGCATAGAGCGATTCCACGTCGCGCGCGACATAGGCCACGTCTTCGGTGCCCGACTTGGCGCCCCCGGCGCAACCGGCGGTGAGCAGGGTTACCGCGGCCATTGCGGCGGCAAGAACAGGCTTTGGGGTGGTCAAGCGCGAATTCCCGGAAAATGCGAACAACGTCATGGGACGCAGCCTATAACCAGCCCCCGGCTGAACGCCAAGTGAAGTTCCTGCAAATTCCGCAGCCTTGTGCCTCCACCTCGCCCGCACCCCCTACCGGCGGGTTAACCAGTGGCATTCAGCAGGATGTTAACCGCTCCGGGATATCTCACTGGTTGTTCTGCGTCAGTTGTGGTCGATCTGATACCTTTGCCAGCACCCACCATAACCCAAACAACCAGAGTGCGATCAGCACATGATACAAGTGCCAACTGGCGTCGATACCAAGCAAGGTTGATTGGCGAACCAGCAGCAAGTTGACGAGAAAGATCGCAACCACGCCCGCCCTTAGCAACCGCTGCTTTGTGCTAGCCGCAGGCCAAGTTGAACAGGCAATGATCGCCACTATCAGCCAAGCCAAGAAGATTAGGATAGTCGCGTCGGGCACAACCAGTACTGACCCCAGGGTTGCTGCGGTGAGGGCGATGGCGACGCCTAATCGCCACCCAACCCAAAACCTCGGCGGAACCTTAAGGCATTGTATTGCAACCAGCGCCATCGCGGTTGCGCCGCTGACTTGCGAGAAATCGCGATGGAAGGTTGCGAGTTCCTCGATCTGGCCAAGACTAAAGCGCACGACGCCGATGCCCGCAGCGATACCGAAAATCGTAACGCCAAGCGCACCGAACCACGCCCTACGTCGCGTCATTCGCAAAGCGACCCATATGGCCACCAAGACAATCAGCGCTTCGGACAAGGCGTAATGCGGTGCGGGCATCTCACGTCTTCGCAAGCAGGGTGACAGTTTCCTGGGTGCCGCGAGTTTGACCAGCCCCGTCATTCGATTGCGCCGCGAGATGTTCGGCCTTGATCTGCTCCGATGTCAGCCGCGATCCGTCATGGCACCAGCCCGGAGGTGCGAGCACGTAGAGGATGCGCTGCCATAGCGTGATGCCGCGTTGCGAAGCGTCCTTCAGGATACCCCAATATTCATGGAAGATGATGACGAAAGGATTGAGCGTTTCAAGGTTCTTGACCAGGCCGAAATCGACCTGCTCCTCTTCGGGCACGAATGTGCCGAACATCTTGTCCCAGACAATCAGAGTGCCCGCGTAGTTCGCGTCGAGATATTGCGGGTTGCGACCATGGTGCACGCGGTGGTGCGAGGGCGTGTTGAACACAGCTTCGAACCAGCGCGGCATCTTGTCGAACAGCTGAGTGTGGAGGAAGAACTGGTAGGTCGCGTTGATCACACCGCAAAACAGTACGACGACCGGATCGAACCCGATCAGCACCAACGGCACCTTGAACATCATCGTCCCGGTAAAGTGCTTGGTCCAACCCTGACGCAGTGCGACCGAAAAATTGTACTGCGTGCTCGAATGGTGGGTGACATGCATAGCCCACACCCAGCGAACCCGGTGCGCGATACGGTGGTGCCAATAATAACGCAAGTCATCGAGTATGAAGCAGGCGACGAGCGACGCGACGGTGAGCGGGATTGTGTAGAGCTGGAACTGCTGGACCCAAAACAGCACGCCCACGGTGATGAATGCGGTCGCGCCATTGGTTATAGCGCTGACAAGGCCCAGCCCCATCGACACGCCATTGTCCTTCATATCGCCGACGCCACGCTCGTGGAAGAAGTGGTTGAAGACCGACTCGCCGAAAATTGCCGCGAAATAGAGCGGGATCACGATCATCGCGATGTCGGAATTGATGATGTTCTCAAGCGTCATGGCCAACCTCTCCAAATCTGTTCGGAGAGGTGTGCCCGAGGTGTGTGCTGAACAGAATTGAGTACTAAGGCCAAATTTGTTACTAATACGATCAAATGGACGATCTTCGCCTCATGCGACATTTCGAAGCCGTCTATCGGCTGCTCAGCTTCACGGCCGCTGCTGAAGAGCTGGGGCTGACCCATTCGACGATTACCAAGAGCATCAAGATGCTCGAAGCCGATTGGGAAACGCAGCTGTTCCATCGCACCACCCGCACCGTGGTTGCGACCGAGGCTGGCAAGAAGCTCTACCCGCAAGCCGTCGAGCTATTGGCATTTGCCGCGAGCGTTCGCGAATCTGTGTCCGTCGGTGAACACGAGCTCAACATCGTCGGCGGCCCCGGAGTGATCGAGGGCATGATCCATCCGGCGATCATGAGATTTGCCCGGCGCTATCCTAGGACGCGGATCAACGTTTCCACCATGCCGCCGCACCTTGCAGCCGAAGAACTCGTGCAGCGCCGAATCCATCTGTTAGTCTATCACAAAGCCAGTCTAGCTGGCCTTCCTCACAAAGATCGTATGAAAGTCACGAATGTGATCGACGAGCCCTATTGGATGATCCATCGCAATGGTCACTCAGTCGCGTCCCGCCCCCACACATTCGAGGAAGTCGTGCAATATGATTGGGCGCTTGCCGGATACGACCGCCTGTTCGAGCAATCGCTTCCCGATGATGTACAAAGTATGCTCGAGAAGAATGGCGTCCCGCATTATCGTCTGCTCAGCCAGGCCGCATGTATCGAACTGGCCAAGCAGACCGATATCCTGACAACGTTGCCCCAATCCGCGGCGCAAGCGATGATTGCCGAGGGCACTGTCGAAGGCGTGCCACATCCCGGCGGCTTTCGCTTCTCGATCGGTGCAGCCGTGCTCTACGATGCAGGCCGCGAGCCGACTGTCGAACATTTCATCGAGTGTCTTTGATGCTCTACACATAAGACGCGGAGCTTTGGTCAGCTTTCCACCCATTTTTGGAAAATCTGTTGAAATCGAATTGATGCCCAAAGCGGTCGAGTCAAACCTTCAGGATTTTGGCGTAAAGCCAAGACGTCACGCGAGGGGCTTCACTCTCAATCCTCGCCCATCCGCAATGCCGCAATAAAGGCTTCCTGCGGGATGCTCATGTTGCCGTATTCGCGCATCCGTGTGGTCGGGAAAACAGGCCCCCGGACTGTTTTCTGATCCTCCCACATTGCCCTCATTCTGCAATGATGAGGAAAGCTATTCCTCGCCCATCCGCAATGCCGCGATGAAAGCTTCCTGCGGGATCGATACGTTGCCGTATTCCCTCATTCTCGCTTTCCCCTTTTTTTGTTTTTCCAGCAGCTTTTTCTTGCGGGTGATGTCTCCGCCATAGCACTTCGCGGTTACGTCTTTCCGCAGCGCGGCGATCGTCTCGCGCGCGATCACCTTGCCGCCGATCGCGGCCTGGATCGGGATCTTGAACAGGTGCCGCGGGATCAGGTCTTTCAGCCGCTCGCACATGCCGCGGCCGCGCTCTTCCGCCACGCTGCGGTGCACGATCAGGCTGAGCGCGTCGACCGGTTCATTATTGACGAGGATGTTCATCTTCACGAGGTCGCCCTCCCGCATGCCGATCTGTTCGTAATCGAAGCTGGCATAGCCGCGACTGATGCTCTTCAGCCGGTCGTAAAAGTCGAACACCACTTCGTTGAGTGGCAGTTCATAGGTCACCTGCGCGCGCGCGCCGACATAGGTCAGATCGTTCTGGATGCCGCGCCGGTCCTGGCACAGCTTCAGGATCGAGCCGAGATATTCGTCGGGCGTGTAGATCACCGCCTTGATCCACGGCTCATCAATGCTGTCGATCCGGTTCTGTTCGGGCCAGTCCGCCGGATTGTGGAGCATGATGTCCTTCGCATCCTCGTTCTTCGTGTGACCGAGCTGGATGCGGTATTCTACGCTGGGCGCGGTGGTGATCAGGTCAAGATCGTATTCGCGGCTGAGCCGTTCTTGGATGATCTCGAGGTGCAAGAGGCCGAGGAAGCCGCAGCGGAAGCCGAAGCCCAGCGCGGCGGAGCTTTCCATCTCGTAGCTGAAGCTGGCGTCGTTGAGCCGCAGCTTGGCGATGCTTTCGCGCAGCTTCTCGAAATCGGCGGCGTCGACTGGGAAGAGGCCGCAGAACACCACCGGCTGCACTTCCTTATAGCCGGGCAGCGGCGCGGTGGCCCCGCCCTTAACCGTGGTGATGGTGTCACCCACGCGGGCCTGCTCCACCTCCTTGATCTGCGCGGTGATGAAGCCGATCTCGCCCGGGCCGATTTCGGTCAGGTCGACGCGCTTCGGGGTGAAGGCGCCGACGCGGTCGATCAGATGCTGGGTGCCGCCCTGCATGAATTTGACGTTGAGGCCCTTGCGGATCACGCCGTCGATCACGCGGACGAGGATGACCACGCCGAGGTAGGGATCGTACCAACTGTCGACGAGGCTGGCCTTGAGCGGCGCGGCGCGGTCGCCCTTGGGATGCGGGATGCGCGCGACGACGGCTTCCAGCACGTCTTCGATGCCGATGCCTGACTTCGCGCTGGTGAGCACGGCGTCAGATGCGTCGAGGCCGATGATGTCCTCGATCTCGGCCTTGACCTTCTCGGGCTCGGCCGCGGGCAGGTCGATCTTGTTGATGACGGGCACGATTTCGTGGTCGTGCTCGATCGACTGGTAGACGTTTGCGAGCGTTTGCGCCTCCACGCCCTGCGCGGCGTCGACGACGAGCAGCGCGCCTTCGCAGGCGGCGAGGCTGCGGCTGACCTCATAGGCGAAGTCGACGTGGCCGGGCGTATCCATAAGGTTGAGCTTATAGGTCTCGCCATCCTTGGCGGTGTAGTTCAGCCGCACGGTCTGGGCCTTGATGGTGATGCCGCGTTCTCGCTCAATGTCCATATTATCAAGGACTTGCTCGCTCATCTCGCGCTCGGTCAGCCCGCCGCAGGCCTGGATCAGCCGGTCAGCCAGGGTCGACTTGCCATGGTCGATATGGGCTATGATGGAAAAATTGCGGATCTTCGAAAGGTCGGTCATTCGCTTCGCATTTTAGAGAAATCGGCACACAATTTGCCGCCTTGCGCGGCCCTTAGCCGCACATGACGCGCCTGTCAGCCAACAATGCGAGATTGGGATAAGTGGCTCGGAGCAAGCGCGTGCCTTTTTCGCCGCCATTCCTGACGGTGCCATTCTTGCTAGCAATCCCTTCATCGCAGCGTTCCTGTAAACTCGTTTTTTGCGCGCCCCGTTTTGACGAGTGGTGCACTATGACAAAAAGGTTGCTGAACCGATAGCCACGCCGTCGTTCACGGCACACGAGGCAAGGGTCTCTCAAAGCTATGATCGAGGCCGCGAACAGTCGTCTTGCCAAGCGGGCGGCAGAAGGTCATCTTCGCTAAAAGACAAAGCACGTCGAAACCGGGAAGATGAATATCGATGTTCAAGAGCAGCAAGCTCGAAAACGAAGCCGCGCAATCCACCTCCGCATTGGGCCCTTTGATCGGCGTTGCACGCGAAGACTTCGTGGGCGCGGTCGCGCTGTTGCTGCGGGAAAGCGCGTCGGACCCAAGGCGGCTGATGAAACATGCGCATGCAATGGGTGAGGATATGGTCAAGATCATCACCGGCAAGTCCGACCTCGCGCCCAACCCCAAAGACAAGCGCTTCATGGACCCCGCCTGGCAATACAATCCTTTCTTCCGCGTCGGCGCGCAATATTATCTCGCGGTCCAGAAAGGCATGCACAACTGGCTGCAGGACCTCGAGTTGGACGACCTAGAGCGTGACCGCGCGAATTTCATCTCGAACATTATCATCGACAGCCTGGCTCCAACCAACACGCTTGTTGGCAACCCCACCGCGCAGAAGCGCCTGATCGACAGCGGCGGATTGTCGCTGATCAAGGGCCTGCAAAACGCATACAAAGACCTGACGCAGAACAAAGGCATGGTCAGCCAGGTAGATAAGCGCCCGTTCAAGCTGGGCGAGAATATCGCCTCGTCCAAGGGTTCGGTGGTGCTCCGCACCGAGATGATGGAACTGATCCATTACGCGCCGACGACCGACGAGGTTTACGAGGTCCCGCAGCTCACAATCCCGCCTCAGATCAACAAAATGTACATCAACGACCTCTCGCCAGAGAAGTCGGTGGTGAAGTACCAGCTCGACAACGGCATCCAAACTTTCGTTATCTCTTGGCGCAATCCCTCGAAGGAACAGGGCGTCTGGGGCATGCACGATTACGTCCGTTCGTGCCTCGAAGCGATGGAAGCCGTCAGCAAGATTACCGGTTCGAAGAAGGTCAATGTCTCGGCCGGTTGTTCGGGCGGTCAGACCGCCAGCGTGATGGCCTCGACACTGGCGGCGGAAAGGAGCGACCTGATGGGCACGCTCACGCTGATGGTGTGCGTGCTGCACCCCAAGAAGCTCGACATCGAGGCCGGTTCGCTGGTTTCAGAAAACGGGATGAAGCTCGCCCGCAGGCGCGCGGAGAAGAAGGGTGTGATCAAGGCAGACGACCTGTCGCGCGCCTTCGCATGGCTCAGGCCCAATGATCTGGTCTGGAACTATGTGATCAACAACTACCTGCTCGGCGCAGACCCGCCGGCTTTCGACGTGCTTTTCTGGAACGCCGACGCAACCAACCTCTCTGCCAGCCTGATGGGAGATTTCTTGACACTGTTCGAAACGCTCGCCTTCACCAAGCAGGGCGAAGTCGAAATGGCTGGCCACAAGATCGATCTGAGCAAAGTCACATCAGATCTGTTCATCCTGGGCGGGGTGACCGATCACATCACTCCGTGGAAGGCAACCTATCGCTCGACGCAATTGTTCGGATCGAAGCACGTAACCTATGTCCTGTCGCAATCCGGCCACATGCAGGCGATCCTCAACCCTCCGGGCAATCCGAAGGCTAAATATTTCGTCCAGAAAAAGAAGGGCAAGCTGCCCGAAAAGGCCAATCAGTGGCTCGAAGGCAGTGAGGAAGTAAAAGGCAGCTGGTGGCCATATTGGATGGAATGGGTGCAAAAGCGCTCTGGCAAGCAAAAGCCGGCACCAACGGAACTGGGGAATGCGGACTACAAGCCTCTGGACCCGGCACCCGGTCTCTACGTAGTGGAAGAAAGATAGCTAACCTCTGAGAAAGAGGCCGCAGGACAGGACGACGCGTTTGACCGATACTCGGGAAGAGGTACTGGACGAAGCCCTCGACGAAGCGATGCGCGATGCGCACATCACGATGGAAACCGTCGGCGGGCGCACCTTGCGCGTTGCAACCTGGCGGCTAGACAAGCCGAGCAAGCATTTGCCGATCCTGTTCTTCAACGGGATCGGGGCGAATATCGAAGCAGTGGCACCGCTCGCCGAAGCCCTGCCCGCTCGCGGCTTCATCATGTTCGACATGCCCGGCATCGGCGGTTCGCCCGAACCGGTCGTGCCCTATAACGCCTGGACCATGTGCTGGACTTCGACTCAACTGCTCGACAGGCTCGGAGTCGACCAGGTCGACGTCATGGGTGTCAGCTGGGGCGGCGCAATAGCTCAGCATTTCGCGATCCAGCATCCGGGGCGCACTCGCCGCCTGATCCTGGCCGCGACCAGTGCGGGCATGGTGATGATCCCGGGCAACATCTCCTCGCTCAGCAAGATGGCCGATCCGCGCCGCTACATCGATGCCGCCTTCATGGAAGAGCATTTCCAGACGCTCTATGGCGGCGCGCTGGGCAAGGCGCTCAACAAGATGGAGCACATCCACCGGCTGAAGCCGCCCTCGCCGCGCGGCTATTTCTACCAATTGCTCGCCATGCTGGGCTGGACCAGTGCGCCGGTATTGCCGTTCATGCGCAAGAAGACGCTGATCTTGATGGGCGACGACGATCATATCGTGCCGCTCACCAATGGCTGGCTGCTCGACAAGCTGATCCCGGACAGCGAATTGCTGGTGCTGCGCGGAGGCGGGCATCTGTTCCTGCTGAGCCATAGCGACGAATGCGTCGCGGCAATGCAGCGCTTCCTGGACGAGCCGGACAGCGAAGAAGAGGCAAAAGCGGCCTGACCGGCAGGCGGGCCGCACAAGGGAGACGATCAATCCATGCGGCACATCGCGGTCATCGGTTCGGGTCCTGCAGGCTATTACACTGCCGAAGCTGCGCAGAAGCGCTGGGACGAAGATGTGCGGGTCGATGTGTTCGACATGCTGCCGGTGCCCTATGGCCTGATCCGCTTCGGTGTCGCGCCGGACCACCAGTCGATCAAGGGCGTAACCCGTCGCTACGAGCAGGTTGCGCTGAGCGAGAATGTGCGTTTCGCAGGCAATGTCGCGGTCGGCCGCGACGTTAGCATCGACGAGTTGCGCCGACTTTACGATGCCATCGTACTTGCAACCGGCGCGCCGCATGATCGCAAGCTCGACATCCCGGGCGAGGATCTCGCCAATGTCTACGGCAGCGCCGAATTCGTCGGCTGGTACAATGGGCACCCCCATTTCGCCGAGCTCGATCCCGACCTGTCTGGCCGCCATGCCGTCGTCATCGGCATGGGCAATGTCGCGCTCGATGTGGCGCGTATCCTGGCCAAGACTGAAACCGAATTCGAAGGCTCAGACATCGTCGGCCATGCGCTCGACACGCTCAAGACGGCCAAGTTCCAGACCATCACCATCGTGGGGCGGCGCGGGCCGCACCAGATCATGATGACGCCCAAGGAATTGGGCGAGCTTGCCATGCTCGAACGGGCTTCGCCGCGGGTCGACCGTGACGATCTGCCCGACGAAACGGAAGACCTGCTGCTCGAACCGGGGCTGCGCAAGTCAGTAAGCCATCTGCGCAGCTTTGCCGCGATCCCGGAAGACTTGCACGCCGAAAAGCCCATCGAAATCCAGTTCGACATGTTCGCTAGCCCGAAGGCGCTGCATGGCGATGACAAGGTCCAGTCGATCGAGATCGAGCGCACCGAAGTCTCGCATGGCCGCGCTGTCGGCACTGGCGAAACCTATCGCATCCCGGCTGACCTCGTGGTGAGCTGCATCGGCTATCGCTCTTCGCCCATCCCCGACGTGCCATTCGACGAGCGCGCGGGCCGGTTTGCCAATGACGAAGGTCGCATCCTGCCGGGCCTCTATTGCGTCGGCTGGGCGCGGCGCGGCCCCTCGGGCACGATCGGCACCAACCGGCCCGACGGCTACAGCGTGGTCGACCGCATCGAGGAAGACATGGCGAGCGGCGCGCTGGGCCGGAAAGGCAAGGCAGGCCGCGAAGGGTTCGATACGCTGGCGCAGGAGCGCGGGCTCGACATCGTCACGTTCCGCGACTGGAAGAAGATCGAGGAAGCCGAAGAGGCAGCTGCCCGTTCCGGCTCCCCGCGCGAGAAGTTCGTCGATATCGAAGCGATGATCCGCGCGAAAGGCTGAGAGGGCCCCACATGGCAAGTTCCGCTGCGGCTCCGCGCCGGCCGATTATGGGTACGGGTGGCCCGATGGGGCGAACCGGATTTGCATGGGCCATGTTCGAATGGGCCCGAAATCCCTATTACATCCTGATCGTCATCTACATTTTCGCGCCTTATTTCGCGCGCGACATCATCGGGGCCGACCTGCTCGCGAGCGGCTTGCTCGATGGAATGGCGCCGGAGGCCGCCCGCGCAACCGCCAACGCACAGGGCCAGGCAACGATAGCCTCGGTAACGAAATGGGCCGGGATGATAGCCGCGCTAACGGCGCCCTTCCTCGGGGCCGCGCTAGACCGTGGGGGCCGACTCAAGCCGATCCTCGCCATCACATTGGGCTCGATCACCCTATGCTCGGCCCTGCTGTGGTTTGCGATGCCGGGCGGACAGGGCCTGCCAGTACCGGCGATCATGGCGCTGCTGGTGATCGCCTATGTCAGCTACACCTATTCAGAAGTGACCCATAACGCGATGCTGTCAGTCGCAGGCGCACCGAGGAGCCTTTCGATGATCTCGGGGCTCGGGCTTGGCCTCGGGAACCTTGCCGCGACGCTGATCTTCGTGGGTCTGGTCATATTCTTCGTGCTCCCCAGCATGATCAGATGGCCCTTTGCAGAGCCGCAATTCGGCATCGACATAGCGTCGTTCGAGCATATGCGGATCGCCGGGCCGATATGTGCGGTCTGGCTCGCCTGCTTTTCGATACCATTCTTCCTCAATGCGCAGGATCCGGGCCAGAAAGGTGCAAGCTGGCGCGCAGCCTTCGTCGAAGGCGCTCGCAGCGTGATCCGCACCTTTCGCGAGGCCTCGCATTACCGCGAACTGATGAAGTTCCTCGTTGCCCGCATGTTCTATGCCGACGCAATGGCTGCCTTGCTCGCGCTTGGTGCGGTCTATGTCGCGCTGTTCCTAGGCTGGGGCTTCCTTGAAATGCTGTGCTACGCGATCTTCGCTTCGGCCTGCGCTTTCGGCGGTGGTCTGCTGGGTGGCTGGCTCGACGTGCGGATCGGCGTAAAGCGGGCGCTAATCGTCGAGATCGTGGCCATGGTGATGGCGCAAGTGAGCCAGCTTTCGATCACGCGGGACTCGCTGTTCTTCGACCTGGTCGAGAACCGGCAGGTCTGGGACGGGCTGGTCTTCAAGACATTGTCCGACCTGACATTCCTTGGCCTGATCAGCGTGGTCGCAATCGCCGCCACGGCCAGCATTTCGTCGAGCCGCACCATGCTGGTGACGCTTGCGCCCGAGGGCCGCAGCGGCGAGTTCTTCGGGTTGTATGCCATCGCAGGCACGATCACAGTGTGGATGGGCCCGCTGCTGGTCGAGTATTTTACGCTGTGGTTCAACGACCAGCGGATCGGGATGGCATCGATCGCGATCCTGTTCGCAATCGGCCTTACAGCGCTGTTCTTCGTCCGAATGCCCGCGCGAAGCTAGGCCAGCCACTCCTTCAGCGCCGCGTTCACTTCATCGGGAATGTCCTGCTGAACCCAATGCGAGGCATTCGGAAACCGGCGGACGATGAGATCGGGGACATATTGGTCCATCCCGTCGAGCACATGGATATCGATCGCCAAGTCCTGCTCGCCCCAGAGCACCAGCGTGGGCACATGGACGATGCCGTCACCCAGCCTCAGCCCGTCGCGCGTCTGGAACAGCGCGCGATAGTAATTGACCATGGCGGTCAACGCGCCGGGTTGCGCCGCCGCAGCGCGATAGGGTTCCGCCTGTTCGCGCGTGAAGCGGTCTTTGTTGACCGCCGATTCGCGGAAAATCCGGCTGATCGGTTGAGCGTCATCTCGCCCGAGCATCCTTTCGGGCAAGCGCGGAAGCTGGAAGAAGAACATGTACCAGCTCTTCTTCAACTGGCGCCAATGCTTGAGCTCGCGCCGCCCGCAGAGCGGGTGCGGGACATTCATGATCGCGAGCCGCGTCAGCGGGCGGACGTGCTGGATCGCAAATTGCCATGCCACCAGCGCGCCCCAGTCGTGCGCCAGCAAGGTCACTTCCTTCGCACCGCTGGCATCGATCAGGGCAGCAACATCGGCGGTAAGATTGTCGAGCCGATAGTCCTTCTTGTGCTTTGGCCGGCTGGTGCCACCATATCCGCGCATATTAGGCGCCCACACGCGATAGCCCAGCTGCGCGAGCACCGGCATTTGGTGTCGCCAGCTGTAATGCAGTTCGGGAAAGCCGTGAAGGCACAGTGCCAGCCGGTCACCCTGCCCCGCCTCGGCGACTTCGAAAGTCAGCCCGTTCGCCTCGATCCATTTGATCGTGATCCCACTATCCGGCGCGGGTTGCCAGCTTGCATGCCTGTCCATCTTGCCAGCTTAGCAAGCTGCACGCAGCTGTGCTATGTAAGTTGCAATTGGAAATGGGAGAGAACGACATGTCGGCATTCGATCTGATCATTCGCGGCGGCACAATCGTGGATGGTAGCGGCGCGGACCGCTTCGTCGGTGACATTGCAGTGAAAGACGGCCTGATCGCGCAAGTTGGCGAAGTGCGCGGCAATGCGGCCGAGGAAATCGATGCCACGGGCATGATCGTGACCCCAGGCTTCGTCGACGTCCACACCCATTACGACGGCCAGGCGACGTGGGACCAGGAAATGGCCCCGTCGAGCTGGCACGGCGTGACCACCGTCATCATGGGCAATTGCGGCGTCGGCTTCGCGCCTGCCGCTCCGGACAAGCACGAATGGCTGATCGGGCTGATGGAAGGCGTCGAGGATATTCCCGGCACCGCGCTCGCCGAAGGGCTCAAGTGGAACTGGGAGACGTTCCCTGAATATCTCGATGCGCTCGACGAATTGCCACGCACGGTCGATGTCGGCACCCATGTCCCGCATGGCGCGGTGCGCGCCTATGTGCTGGGTGACCGTGAATGCCCTGGCGCAATCCCGACCGAGGATGAGATCGCCAAGATGGCCGCGATCGTCGAGGATGGTGTGCGCGCCGGCGCGCTTGGCTTCTCGACCAGCCGCACCGTGCTTCACCGCGATATCGACGGTGAAGTCGTGCCCGGCACCACTGCCACTGCCGAAGAACTGGTCGAAATCGGCCGCGCAATGGGCCGCGTAGGCTATGGCGTGTTCGAAATGGCGAGCGACATGCGCCGCGAATGGGACGAGTTCGGCTGGATGGGCAAGATGAGCCGCGAAACCGGCCTGCCAGTGACTTTCGCCGCGCTCCAGTCGATCGCCAAGGAAATGCCGCTCGACGAGCAGATCGAATGCATGCGGGCCGAAAACGACAATGGCGCGAACATCGTCGCGCAGATCGCGCTGCGCGGAAACGGCATCGTGATGGCATGGCAGGGCACGGTCCATCCGTTCCGCCTGCGCCCCAGCTACCAGGCCATCGGCGACCTGCCTTGGGAAGAGCAGAAAGCGAAATTGCTCGACCCCGCCTTCAAGGCGCAGCTGCTGTCGGAAGAGAGCGATTTCTCCGAGGTCAACCAGGACATTATCGGGCTGATCATGGTCGTTTGCGGCGGCTGGCCGATGCAGTTCGAAATGGATCCGGACTTCAACTACGAACCGACTGCGGAAGAAAGCATCGCCGCGCGTGCAGCAGCAGCGGGCGTTTCGGGCGACGAATACGCCTATGACCTGCTTTGCCGCGACGATGGCAAGGGCTTCATCTACCTGCCGATCCTCAACTATGCGGACGGCAATCTGGACTTCCTCGAAGCGCTCCAGCAGTCGGACGACACAGTCAATTCGCTGAGCGACGGCGGGGCGCATTGCGGCACGATCTGCGACGCGGCGTCGCCCACCTTCATGCTCCAGCACTGGGTGCGCGACCGCAAGCGCGGGACGATCACCCTTGAGAACGCGATCAAGCGCCAGTGCAGCGATACCGCGCGGCTCTATGGCCTCGACGATCGCGGCGTGATCGCACCGGGCTATCTCGCCGACATCAACGTGATCGACATGAATCGGCTCAAGCTCGGCAAGCCCTGGCTCGCTTTCGACCTGCCCGCAGGCGGCAAACGCCTGCTGCAGAAAGCCGACGGCTATGTCGCCACGATCAAGAACGGCAAAGTCACCTTCCGCGAAGGCCAATGGACCGGCGAAACGCCCGGCGGGCTGATCCGCGGGCCGCAACGGGCAGAACTGGCTGAGGCAGCCGAATGAAGGCGATCCGCACGGGCGCGACGCCCTCGACACTCGAAGCGCTTGAACTGGTCGAACTGGACGATGCGTCGGCGCCCGGCCCCGGCGAGATCAAAGTCGCGCTCAAGGCCAGCTCGCTGAACTATCACGACTATGCCGTGGTAGCGGGCATGATCCCGGCGGCGCTGGGGCGCATCCCGATGTCGGACGGCGCCGGCGAAGTCGTGGCGGTTGGCGCGGGAGTAACCGAGTACAAGGTCGGCGACGCCGTCGTCAGCATCTTCTTCCCCGATTGGTTGGACGGCGCGCCGCCCCAGACCGCCTTTACCCGCGTTCCCGGCGACGGGATCGACGGATATGCGCGGCAGGCGGTCACGGCCCCCACCCACTGGTTCACGCGTGTGCCCAAGGGCTACAGCCATGCGGAGGCCGCTACGCTGACCTGCGCGGGGCTCACCGCCTGGCGCGCCTTGTTCGTCGACAATGCAATCAAACCCGGCGACACCTTGCTGGTCCAAGGCAGCGGCGGCGTTTCGATCTTCGCCATGCAATTCGCCAAGGCGACCGGGGCGACGGTGATCGCAACCAGCTCGTCCGGCGAGAAGCTCGAAAGGCTTAAGGACCTCGGGGCGGATCACCTGATCAATTACAAGGAAATCGAAGCGTGGGGCGTCAAGGCGCTGGAACTGACCGGTGGCAAGGGCGTCGACTGCGTTGTGGAGATCGGCGGAGCGGGCACGCTCGACCAGTCGATGGTGGCAACCCGGGTGGGTGGCCATGTCGCATTGATCGGCGTGCTGGCGGGTTTCGCCGGGCCGGTGCAGACCGCGCTGCTGATGGCCAAGAACCTGCGCGTGCAGGGGCTGACCGTGGGAAGCCGGGCACAGCAGCTAGACATGATCGCAGGTATCGAAGCCAACGGGATCAGGCCGGTGATTTCCGATCACTTCCCGTTGGAGCGCCTTGCCGATGCTTTCCGCCACCAAGCGGCGAACAAGCATTTCGGCAAGATCTGCGTCGATATCTAGGGTTCGATCACGATCCCCTTGGCGGGATCGACCTGACCGCCAACCATATCGAGATAGGTCTGGCGCGCCGCTTCAAGCCCCTGATGGCGCTCGACCGCGACCGACCCTGCAACGCTTGAAAGGAAGCCGTGCCAGGCCGCAG
The DNA here is from genome assembly GCA_023260985.1 of Altererythrobacter sp. Taxonomy (GTDB): domain Bacteria; phylum Pseudomonadota; class Alphaproteobacteria; order Sphingomonadales; family Sphingomonadaceae; genus Erythrobacter. The sequence goes on from JALRKY010000038.1 coordinate 25,942, forward strand.
CCATGCGCTTGCCCGCCTTTTGCGGCCCCAGTTCCTTGAACAGCGCCACCGCGTGATCTGGCGCGAAGAACAGCGTCGGGGGCGGCCCCGGCAAGTCGGTCTGCGAGCCGATCCCGCCGCCGCGCTCATCGATATGGGTCACGCCGACGAGGCAGGAGTATTTGAGGCTGTCGCCAAGATATTCGTGGATCTGCCGGAGCAATCCCGCATTGCCCGCGAAATCGACCGAGACGCTTGGCGCTTTTGCGATTGAGGCAAGATCGCCATAGGCTACGACTTCGTCATAGATCCCGGTGCCCTTCACGAAGTCCACATTCGCTGCCGAAGTCAGCCCGATGCGCTTGATCCCCGGCGAATTCTGCCTGGTAACGCTGGCAAGCCCCATAGCGGTCTTCGACGAGGCGCTGGTGAGGGTTACTTGCGAAGCGCCGAACCAGTCCTGCCCGCGCATGAAACATTCGATCAGGAAACCGGTCTTGAACAGCGGGCCGAAAATCATCCGCTCCGCCTCATGCGCCGGATCATGCTCGGGATCGGCTGCAAGTCGCGCATACTGGTTATAAATCGGGCTCATCGGCTGGCGATAATCGGTCATGTCGGTGAAGCCGCCGGCCGAGATCTTGCCGGGGATCACATCGAGCTGAGTCCCCATCGGCAGATAGCCATAGACGCGCTCCCCCACTGCGATGTCCGGGCATTTGCTTTCGATCACGCGCGCATGTCCCCACATCGGCACGATGCCGAGACCTGAGGGGGCCGGGAAGAAGTTCCAATATCCCACCATCTCGCCCACCACCGCATAGGTGATGTTATTCGAAGTGACGGAAAAACTCTCGACCGCGAGCCGCACCGCGCCATCGGCGAGCGGCCTCGGCTCGATCGAGGCCATTTTGGCCTTGCTCAGATCATCGCGGCGGACATGAACTTGCTGAACGGTCATAGGCGGCTCTCCCTTGAGAGCTGCCTAGCACCGCAACCACGGCAATGCCATCCGGTCAGACCGGATGGATCAGACCCGCATTGGCATCAGCACATAGAGCGCCGGGCTCTTCTCGTCCTTGCGGATCAGCGTCGGTGCGCCGGCATCGGCAAGGTGCAATTCCACCGTGTCGCTGTCGATCTGGCTCAGGATGTCCTTGAGGTAATTGGCGTTGAAGCCGATCTCGAGGTCACCCGAATTGTAATCCGCCACCAGCTCTTCGGCCGCCGTGCCGTTGTCGGGCGAAGTGACCGAAAGCGTCACCTTGTCCGCTTCCAGGCTCATCTTCACCGCACGGGTCTTCTCGGTGGCGATGGTCGCCACGCGGTCCACGCCTTCATAGAAGCTCTTGGGATCGAGCTTGAGCAGCTTGTCGTTGGCGGTCGGGATCACGCGGCTGTAATCGGGGAACGTCCCGTCAATCAGCTTGCTTGTGAGCACCACGCCGCCTTCGCCGCCCAGCGTGAAGCGGATCTTGCTGGCCGAAAGGTCGACCTGGACGTTTCCATCCATCGATTCTTCCAGCAGCTTGCGCAGTTCGGCCACCGCCTTGCGGGGCAAAATCACGTCGGGCATGCCCTCTGCGCCATTGGGACGCGGGAGGGTGAACCGCGCAAGGCGGTGCCCGTCGGTCGCGGCGGCCTTCAGCACCGGCGTGTCGTCATCGGTGACATGCAGAAAAATGCCGTTGAGGTAGTAGCGAGTTTCCTCGGTCGAGATCGCAAAGCGCGTGCGGTCGATCAGTTCGGCGAGTTGCTTGGCTGGCAGTTCGAAGCTGGTCGGCAGGTCGCCCTCGACGATCACCGGGAAATCGTCCCGCGGCAAGGTCGGCAGCTTGAAGCGGCTGCGCCCGGCCTTCACTTCCATGCGATTGTCCGCGGTCTCGAGGCTGACCTGGCTGCCTTCGGGAAGCTTGCGGGCGATGTCGAACAGCAGGTGCGCCGACACGGTGATCGCGCCCGGCTGCTCGACCGAAGCGGCCGCCATGTTCTCGACGACCTGAAGATCGAGGTCCGTCGCCATGACGCGCAGCATGCCGCCGTCGCTGGCTTCGATCAGCACGTTGGAAAGGATCGGAATAGTGTTGCGCCGCTCCACCACCGACTGAACGTGTGACAGGCAGCGCAGCAGCGTCGCGCGTTCGATTGTGGCCTTCATAGGTCCTTCTTAATCCCCTTTGGTGCGCGCTCGGGGCCGGAATCGCCCCACAGCGCCGGAATGTCGCTTTAAACCTTAGCGCAAGCGGCAGTAGCGGCAAGTTCGGGCCCGTCCCTTCCCCGATTCCTTGGGGAAAACGCAGCAATTTTCGCCATGCAGCTTGCGGCAGCGGGTCAGAGCATCGCCATGCCGCCGTTCACATGCAGCGTCGCGCCGGTGATGTAGCTGGCTTCGCGGCTTGCAAGGAAAGCGACAGCGGCGCCGATATCCTCGCCCTCGCCCATGCGGCCCATTGGAATGCGTGCGTTGAGCGCATCCTTCTGTGCGTCGGGCAATTGGTCGGTCATTGCGGTGCGAATGAAGCCCGGCGCCACGCAATTGGCGGTGATCCCGCGGCTCGCCACTTCCTGTGCGAAGCTCTTGGTCATGCCGACAATGCCTGCTTTGGCGGCGGCATAATTGATCTGGCCCGGATTGCCCGTAGCCCCGACCACGCTGGTGATCGAGATAATCCGGCCGAAGCGGTTCTTCATCATCGGCCGCGCGGCCGCGCGCATCAGGCGAAAGGTCGATTGGAGGTTGATGCGGATCACATCCTCCCACTCTTCATCCTTCATCCGCATGGCCAGATTGTCACGCGTGATGCCGGCATTGTTGATGAGGATGTCGATGCCCCCCAGCGTGTCGACCGTTGCGGGGATCAGTTCCTCGACCTGAGTGGTGTTGGAAAGATCACAAGTGATCTCGACATGCGCGCCATTGTCATGCGCGAAGCTCTCGTTCAGTTCCTCGCGAAACGCCCGCAACTTCGCGCTGTTCGAGCCCGATATTGCGAGCCGCGCACCCTGGGCCGCCAGCGCCTTGCTGATCGACGAGCCGATCCCGCCACTGGCGCCGGTGACCAGCGCATTCATCCCCTTGAGTGAGAACATCAGCCGATCTCCTTCGCGAAATTCTCGATATCTTCCATGGTCAGAAGGCTGGTGGTGCTTGCTTCGGGCACGATACGTCCGACCATCGGGCACAGCACCTTGCCGCCCAGCTCAACGAAATGCTCGATGCCATCGCCGAACATCACCAGCACACTTTCACGCCAGCGCACCCGGCCGGTGACCTGTTCGACCAGCAGGCACTGCTCCTCGGCTGGATCGGTCACGCGCGTGGCGGTGACATTAGCATAGACCGGAAGGGCAAACTGCCCGGGCGGCGTCGCTGCCAGCGCTTCGGCCATGCGATCGGCCGCGGGCTGCATAAGCGAACAATGGAACGGGGCAGACACAGGCAGCAATACGCCGCGCTTGATGCCATGATCCTTGACCAGTTCGACGGCGCGCTCGATCGCACTCCTCTGGCCCGAGATCACCACTTGCGACGGGTCATTGTCATTGGCGATTTCGCAGACTTCGCCCTGCGCCGCTGCCGCAGCCAGTGCGCTCGCCTTGTCGATATCGGCCCCGAGCAGCGCCGCCATGGCGCCCTCACCCACCGGCACGGCGGCCTGCATCGCCTGCCCGCGCAGCTTCAGCAAGCGCGCAGTGTCGGCCAGCGAGAAGGCTCCGACTGCGCAAAGCGCCGAGTATTCACCCAGCGAATGCCCAGCGACGCAAGTGCCCGTTGCCGCGAGCGAAATGCCGAAATCCTGTTCCAGAACGCGCAGAGTGGCGATGGCATTGGCCATGATCGCGGGCTGGGCGTTCTCGGTCAGGGTCAGCTGGTCTTCCGGCCCATCGCGCATGATCGTCGAAAGCTTCTGCGACAGCGCATCGTCGACTTCCTGGAACACCGCGCGCGCAGCGGCGCTGGCATTGGCAAGTTCGTTCCCCATGCCGACTTTCTGGCTACCCTGCCCCGGAAAGATGAATGCCCGCATTGAATTCTCCTCTTTGGAGCCGCGCGGTTAGCCAGCGGTCGACGGACTCGCAAGGCCGAAGGGAACAATCCTGTTCTCTGGCGTGTGGCCGATCTCTGACCGGCCGAGGTAGGGGATGCCGGCGCGCGCGCACCAGAACTTCGCAATATCCTCCACCGACTGGCCGAATTCGCGATCATTCTCGGGCACATCGGTAACACTGCCGAGCCGCAGGCCGGCGACGCGCGGCAGCACATTGGCAAGGTGGAAGAACAGCCGGTCGACCGAATAGATATGCTCGCTGACTTCCTCGACCATCACGATATGGCCGGAAAGGTCTGGCATGAGCGGCGTGTTCGCAATCATCGCCAGCGTGATGAGGTTGAACGCCACAGCGGGCGTTTTGCCATCGAGGCTGGGCTCGAGCCCGCTGCCATCGCCCGAAAACCAGCGCAACACACGGCGCAATGCCTCGCGCCCGCGCTCGGAGCGTGCGCTGACCGGCATCGAACCATGCACCGGCTGGCCAATGCCATTGCGATAAAGTGCGGCGAGCAGGTATCCGATGTCGGAATAGCCGACATAGGTTTTCGACCGCGCAACATGGTTCATGCGCGCGACCGCAGCTTCGGCGATCCGGTTCGAGCCATAGCCGCCCTTGGCGAACCAAATGGCGTCGAAGGCAGGATCGTTGGCAAGTTCGACAAGCGCTTCCAGCCGCTGAATATCGGTCCCGGCGAAGTGCCCCGCATTCATGAAGCACTGATCGTGGAAGGTGATGCTGTGTTCGGGGAACTCGTCAGCCACGAGCTGTTGCGCGGCATCGGCCTGCTCGCGCGTGATCGGGGTGGCGGGGGCGCAGACGGCAATACGTGTCATGGACCCAATTAGCCGCCTTGTGCTCCAACGCACAACTCAATACCGAGCGCGCATGAGCGAATTTCCTACCTATGACGAATTGCTGGCCCGTCCGTTCTTCTTTTGCGGCATCGGCGGATCGGGCATGCTGCCGCTTGCGCAGATCCTGGCCGGGCGCGGCGCAAGCGTCAGCGGGTCGGACCGCTCCAACGACCAGGGCCGCACGCCGGAGAAGTTCGCAGCGCTTCAAGCGCAGGGCTTCACGCTGTTCCCGCAGGATGGCAGCGGGATCACCTCGAAAGACCAGATCCTCGTCGCATCCGCTGCAGTCGAAGAGACCGTGCCCGAAATGGTTCGTGCGAAGGAGCTCGGTTGCCTAAAGCTCACCCGGGCCGAACTCAACTCGATCCTGTTCAACACCAGCGGCGCGGGAATCGCTGTCGCCGGAACCAGCGGCAAGTCGACCGTCACCGGCATGCTGGGCTGGATCATGCAATATGCGGGGCGCGAGCCCACTATCATGAACGGGGCGGTGATGAAGAACTTCGTCACGCCGGATCGCCCGATCGCCAGCGCCGTAGTCGGTTCGCGCAGCATCTTCGTCAGCGAAGTGGATGAGAGCGACGGCTCGATCGCGCTTTATCGCCCGGCGGTGGGCGTGCTGCTGAATGTCAGCCTCGATCACAAGAGCATGGACGAATTGCGCCAGCTATTTGCCGACTACCTCGGACGTAGCCGGATTGCCGCGATTAATGCCGACGATGCGGAGGCCCTGGCCCTGCTCCCCAACGCAAAAGAAGTCGTGACCTTCGGGATCGAACAGCGAAAGGCGCAGATCGGGATCGTTCCGGGAAGCATAGCCAGCGGGCCGGTGCGCCAGGCCGCGACGGTGATCGACCGGCACGATGGCAGCGAGCACGCGCTGGTGCTGGGCATGCCGGGCACGCACAATCTTTCGAACGCGCTCGCTGCGATTGCGGGCGCGGCTTGTGCTGGTGTGCCGGTGAGCGTCGCGGTAGAGGCGCTGGCGAGTTTTGCGGGGCTTGCGCGGCGCTTCGACATCGTCGGAACCTCGTCGGGCCGCATCACCGGGATCGACGATTTCGGCCACAACCCCGAAAAATGCGCCGCGACGCTGCGCACGCTCAAGGCATCGCCCGGCCGGGTGATTGCTTTCTTTCAGCCGCATGGCTACGGGCCGCTCAGGCAAATGGGCCATGAACTGGCGGAAACCTTTGCGCGCGAGCTGGGCGCAGGCGACATCACAATCATGTGCGACCCGGTCTATTTCGGCGGCACGGTCGACCGCAGCGAAGGGACCGAGCGGATCATCGCCATGATCGCCGAGGCTGGCGGCAAGGCGGAATATGTCCCCTCACGAGAGGATTGCGGCGACCGGATCGTGGAACTGGCTCAGCCGGGCGACAGGATCGTGGTGATGGGCGCGCGCGATGACACTCTGACGGGCTTCGCGAAGTCCATCCTGGACAGGCTTGCCTAACTAGCCTTCCGCCTGCAGCGCCTTGAGGCCAGCGTCTTCGCGCGCCACGGCTCGCCGGTAGGCTTCTCGTCCGGTCAGCCTCGCGCGATAGGCCTTGAGGCTATCGGGCACGCCCTCGTCCAGCCCCACGCTCTCCGCCAATATCAGCGCAAAGCCGCAGCAGATATCCGCGACGGTGAAGCGATCGGCGCAGAGGAACTCGCGGTCCTCAAGCCTTTGCTCCAGCTTGACCAGCCGCTTCCAGAACCACTTGGCATAGGCATGCCCGGCTTCCTCCAGCCCGCGCTCCTTCTCGAACAGGGAGAAGCGCATATAGACCGTCTGCGGGAAAGTGATCGTCGCGTCGGCATGATAGGTGAAGTCGCAATAGGCGGCGTAATCGGGCTCTCCCGGTGCAATTACTAACTCGCTTGGCCCGCCTTTCGATGCGAGGTAATGCGCGATGGCGCAGCTTTCCGTCATCCGTGCGCCACCGGCTTCTGGGCGATCGAACAGCATGGGCACAGTGCCGAGCGGGTTCAGCTCGAGATATTCGGGCGCAAGGTAACGCGGCGGGAACGGCAATATCTTGAGATCGATATCGACCCCGGCTTCCTCCGCCGCCCAGGTGGCGCGCAAGCCGCGCGAACGAGCGCAGGTGTAAAGGATCGGGCGTGCGTTCATTTCAATGCGCCTCCGCATGCGCGCCGAGCTTCAGCACATGGTGCAGCACGAACACGATGATCCCGCCCAATACCAGGCCGAACAGCGCGGAAATTCCCGCATAGCTCGCCCAGCCCAGCACGCCCGACAAGGCGCCGGTGGCATGCTCAACCGCGTGCTGCACGCCGTGCGCCCAGTCTGCAGGCGCGTGGAGCCCGATCTCCTCAAGCCCGTGCAGGATGATCCCGCCGCCGACCCAGAGCATCGCCACGGTGCCGATCGCCGAAAGCGCAACAAGCAGGCGCGGCATGGCATTGAGAAGCATTCGCCCGACGCGCTTCGCCAGCCCGTTGTCGCGCTCGGCAAGGTGCAGCCCGACATCGTCCATCTTCACGATCAGCGCGACCGCGCCATAGACGGCGAAGGTGATCGCGATGCCTACCGCCGCCAGCGCAGCGGCGCGGATCCAGAAACTGTCCGAAATCGTCGCAATCTCGTTCAGCGAGATCGCCATGATCTCCGCGGAAAGGATCATGTCGGTGCGGATCGCGCCGTTGATCCGGTCTTTCTCGAACTCGGCCAGATCTTCGATCGGATCCTGCAAGGTCTGCCCGTGCTTGGGCTCGCCAAACTTCTCCAGCACCTTTTCCGCGCCTTCATAGCTCAAATAGCAGCCGCCCAGCATCAGCAGGAAGATGATCGCCTGCGGCAGCAGCCAGCTGAGTAGCAGCGCGCCTGGCAGCAGGATCAGCAGCTTGTTCCTGAGGCTACCTTTGGTGATGTTCCAGATGATCGGCAGTTCGCGCGCCGGGCTGAGGCCGGTGACATAGCCCGGGGTAACCGCGGCATCGTCGATCACGACGCCCGCTGCCTTGGTGCCAGCCTTGCCGGCTGCCACGCTGACATCGTCGATCGATGCGGCCGCGGCGCGCGCGATTACCGACACATCGTCAAGCAGGGCCATCAATCCGCCGGGCACCGCGCATCTCCATTGCTGTTGTTCGCGCAGCACTGCCCTTGCCCGCGGCGCCACGCAAGCCTTGCATTCTGCGGCAATCCCGCTATGTGCGCGCATCCCTTGCGCCGGAACACCTGCAATTGGGGTACGAAGAAAGCCGGAGGGGCCCCCGCGATCCGCGCGGAACGGTCAGCGATCGGCAGGAAGTGAAAGGACCAAGCACATGCCGCTTTACGAGCATGTATTCTTGGCGCGTCAGGACCTTAGCCAGGCCCAGGTTGACGCGCTCGCGGCGCAAGCCACCGAAATCATCGAATCCAACAGCGGCAAGGTCACCAAGACCGAGACCTGGGGTCTCAAGTCGCTCGCGTACAAGATCGATCGCAATCGCAAGGCGCATTTCGTGCTGCTCAACATCGAAGCCCCCGGCTCGGTGGTCGAAGAGCTCGAACGCCAGACCCGTATCAACGAAGACGTCATCCGCTATATGACGATCCGCGTCGACGAGCACGAAGACGGCCCGTCGGTGATGATGCGCAAGCAGGATCGCGAGCGCAAGCGTCGCACTGACCGTGAGGAGCGTGACTGATGGCCCGCCCGTTTTTCCGCCGCCGCAAGTCGTGCCCGTTCGCAGCCAAGAACGCGCCGAAGATCGACTATAAGGACGTACGTCTTCTGCAGGGCTTCATGTCCGAGCGTGGCAAGATCGTGCCGTCGCGTATCACCGCAGTTTCGGCCAAGAAGCAGCGCGACCTCGCCAAGGCGATCAAGCGCGCTCGCCACATCGGCTTGCTGCCCTACATCGTGAAGTAAGAGGAGAAGAGACATGGATATCATCCTCCTCGAACGTATCGAGAAGCTGGGCACGATCGGCGACGTCGTAACCGTCAAGGACGGCTACGCCCGCAACTTCCTTCTCCCGCAGAAGAAGGCGCTGCGCGCCAACGAAGCGAACAAGAAGGTGTTCGAAGCCAATCGCGAACGTCTCGAAGCCGAAAACACCGAGAAGCGCGTTGTGGCCGAGAAGCAGGGCGAAAAGGTCGCTGGCGCCGAAGTGGTGCTGATCCGCGCTTCGTCGAACGCCGGCCAGCTTTACGGCTCGGTCAGCGTCCGTGACATCGTTTCCGGCCTGACACAACAGGGCCACACGGTCGACAAGAAGCAGGTGATCATGGGCAGCCCGATCAAGACGATTGGCATGCACGACGTCACCATCGCGCTGCACCCCGAAGTTCACGTGACGGTGAAGGCCAACGTCGCTCGCAGCGACGACGAAGCCGAACTGCAGAGCCAGGGCGTCGACGTGCTCGCGCAGATGTTCGAAGACGAACAGCGCGAGATCGAGGAAGCCGCTGCGGAAACCCGCATCGAGCCGAACCTCGAACCCGGCGAAATCCCGGCCGAACTGCTGGAAGAGCGCAGCGAAGACGAAGCCTGAGGCTCTTCTTCAGGCTAACGCCAGAAACAAGGGGCGCGACCGCAAGGCCGCGCCCCTTCTCGTTCAGCTCAGCGCGTTATTCGGGCTTGCGCCTGAAATCGAGAACCTGCAGCTCCATCGACGTAATCGGGGCACGCTGCACCCTGCCCGCCACTGTGCCGCGCTCGCAGCTCCACTCGAAAGTGCCTTCCATCGCCGAAATCGGGCTGATGGCAGCCGAAGTGTCGCATGCGCCGACATCCCGCTTGAGCGCGGCAAGGTCCGCCCGGCGATCCGCGATGTCCCGGTCAAGCGCCACATTCACTGCCAGCGGCGCAGAGTCAGGCTCGCCGCTTTCCCACGCCGCACGAGCAAAACCATAGGCCGTCGCAAGACCGGGCCAGACGGCGATCGCGCGATCCGGAGCGAGCCCGTTATTGCGCAGCAGGTGCAGTGCCTGCCGCACTCCGCCAGAATTGCTGAAATAGGTCCGCGCGTTGAATGAAAACATGCCGATCCCCGCATCGGGCATGAACTGCATGGTCGAACCATAACCCGGATAGCCGCCATTGTGCTGCACCACGCGGCCAAGGTCGCAATCGTCGTAAACCACCAACCCCATGCCATAACCCTGCGCTATCCGGCACGGTGGGCCCAATTCGGCGGGCCTCATCATGCCCGGCCGCATGGTGACCCATTTGACCATCTCACGAACCGATGATCGGCGCAGCGGCCCCGTTTCCGGTGCGTCCGAAGGCGGCCATGTCGAAAGCAGGAAGGCCATCCATTTGGAATAGTCGGTCGCGGTCGTCTCGACCCCACCCATCGCCCCGAACGCTCCATCGGGCATGTCCGGCTCGCGGCGGAATCCGTTGTTTTCCCAGCGATATCCGATCGCTCTTGTTTCCAGCGGGCTTTGCAGCACGTCATATCCGGTGCTGGTCATGCCCAGCGGCAGCATGATCTGTTCGCGGATATAATCCTGATAGCGGCGCCCCGACACACTGCTCACGATCCGCCCGAGCAAGGCGAAGCCATAGTTCGAATATTCGTAGCGAATGCCGGGCGTAGTCGCGAAATCCATGCCGCTCGCGATCATTTGGCTGAACGCCTCTTCCGGAAGATATTGCTGGCGGTCGCCCCACGGGTTGTCCTCCACCAAGCCGCCGGAGTGGTGCAGCAGGTCGCCAATGGTGATCTCGGGGGCGTCGGCAGTCGGCTTCCTCCAATGCGCCATCTCCGGGACATATTTCACCGCGGGATCGCTAAGGGCGAACTTGCCTTCGTCGCGCAGTTTCAGGATCGCCGCGGCGGTGAACGCCTTCGACATCGATGCGATGCGGAAACGGGTGTCTGCCGTGATCGGATCGACCGGTGCCGTGCCGATGTCGCGGTCGCCCATGGACCTGAACAGCACCAGTTCGCCATCCTTGACGATCCCGTAGACCAGCCCCGGAATATGGGCATCCGCCTTGGCCTGGGCGAAGATTGCATCGATCTGCGGCGCCAGATCGTCGATCGAGCCGGCCTGAGCCTTGTCCTCCGCATGTGCCGG
>JALRKY010000007.1 GCA_023260985.1 Altererythrobacter sp.
CACGAAATAGAAGGCAAGCGCCGCTGCAATGCTCGCAAGCAGCCAGGGCCGGTGTTCGATCAGCGCGCGTTTGGGCATGGAATCTCCGTCTCGTTTCAGTCTTGGACTTGATGAATCACCGGGGCAAGCACTAGGTGCAGCCCGAAATGCGCCAATCCACCACTCAAGACGTTCACATAATCGGCGGCGGACTCGCAGGCAGCGAGGCTGCTTGGCAGCTCGCGAAGCGCGGTTTTAAGGTCCGCCTTTCGGAAATGCGCGGATCCGGTGAAATGACGCCGGCACACCAGACGGACGGTCTCGCCGAACTGGTCTGCTCGAACAGTTTCCGCTCTGACGATGACGAGAAGAACGCGGTCGGCCTAATGCACCATGAAATGAGGCGGCTCGATTCGCTCATCATGCGCGTCGGAGAAATGGCGCGCGTGCCGGCGGGCAGCGCGATGGCGGTGGACCGCGACGTTTTCTCGAACGAGGTCACCCGGACGCTGTCGGAGCATCCCAATATCACCGTGGTGCGCGAACGGATCGACAGCTTGCCGTATTCCGGGTTGACGATCGTCGCGACCGGCCCGCTCACCGCGCAATCGCTGGCTGATAGCATCGTCGCCGCTACGGGGCAGGAACGCCTGGCGTTCTTCGATGCTATCGCACCGATCGTCCACCGCGACAGCATCGACATGGATATCGCCTGGATCCAGTCGCGCTGGAACAAGCGCACGGAAGCCTCGAATGAGGATGGCGACTACATCAACTGCCCGATGACGAAGGGGCAATATCTCGCCTTCCATCAGGGCCTGCTCGATGGCGAAAAGACCGAGTTCCACGAGTGGGAAAAGGACACGCCCTATTTCGACGGATGCATGCCGATCGAAGTGATGGCCGAGCGCGGGATCGAAACGCTGCGCTTCGGGCCGATGAAGCCGGTCGGGCTCGACAATCCGCGCGATGTCACCCCCGAATTCCCGCAGGGCCGCTGGCCCTATGCCGTCGTCCAACTGCGGCAGGACAATAAGCTGGGCACGCTGTGGAACATGGTCGGCTTCCAGACCAAGCTCAAATACGGTGCCCAGGTCGAACTTTTTCGCACGATCCCGGGCCTCGAAAATGCCGAATTCGCGCGGCTTGGCGGCCTGCACCGCAACACATTTCTCAATTCTCCGCTCGTGCTCGACCGACAGCTTCGGCTGCGCAATGCCTCGCAAGTCCGCTTCGCCGGTCAGGTGACCGGATGCGAAGGCTATGTCGAGAGTAGCGCCGTCGGCCTCATCGCAGGTATGATGGCTGCGTTCGAACTGGCTGGACGCGAATGGGCTCCTCTTCCCACCACCACTGCAATGGGGGCATTGCTGAGTCATATTACAGGCGATGCGGAAGCCGAGACATTCCAGCCCATGAACGTCAATTTCGGGCTGTTCCCGCCGCTGCACGAGGTGAAGAAAAAGGCTCGCAAGGAAGCCTATACCGGCCGAGCCAAGCAGGATTTCGGCGCCTGGCTCGGCACCATAGGCGAAACTATCCCCGCCTGATCATCAACACATGCAGGCGGGGCGACGCGCCGGAGCCTTTAGTGCGGTTGTCGCGAATTCCCTTGCGGTGAGCCAGCCATTGCCGTCGGCATCGGCAGTGTCGAAACGGTCGGCAGTCGTCACCGCCCATTCCTCGAACGTCAGCAGGTTGTTGCCGTCCTTGTCTAGCGCGCGAAGGGCTTCGCTGCGCATCGACAGCATCTCGTCGCGCGTGATCACAAGGTCGCGATTGCGATCGTAACGGAAAAAGCGGCGCTGCTCGCGCGGCAACTTGCTAGCCTCGGGCGGTTCCGGGCCGGTGAGATCGACCGGATCGCCTATCGGCAAGGCGTTGGGATCGTGCAACGGCTTCTGGCGACGGTGGAGGCGGCGCATTGGCTTCGACCTCTGCCCCTGCCCTGCCCTGCCACCAGTATAGACCCACACTGGCCAGCATAAAGCCAATGAACAAACCCAATAAATGCTTGATATACGACCCTATTTTCCAGTTAAGCGGAAGAATACAGGTGTTTCAGCGGCCTAGCAAACCCACTCGCAATGCAATCAAGGCTGCTGCCCTGCCCTCCATCAAAGGACGTCCTCCGCGCTTCAATGAGCGCATTGCCAGCGCCTCGAGCACACCGATGCCGCGCAAGGCGCGCGGGATGCTTTTCGAGCCTACAAGGCCGACTGTCCCAGCGGCGATCATCGCCCTGCGCTCATCATCCCTGCTCAAACGTAGCGCGGTCTCGGCGGCAGCCCAGCGGATACTGGCGACATGCACACGCGCTCCTCCCCCGCTTCCAATCTTCTTGGCCAGATGCTTCAACGGTTGCGTTCGCCGCCTGCAAAAAAGCGCGGCCTCGATGCTTGAGAGGCTCTCTGTGACAAGGAACCCTTCCCAAGCATCGACAAGGAACAACAGCGGCTCTTCATCCCCCGCCCAATGCATGCCCACCGCATCAAGCACCGCATCGCCTGATGGGCGCTCGGCGCGCGGTCTGCCGAGCATGTCGCGCAACCACGCAAGGCGCATCTGACCCAGCATTGGCTCGCTGGTGTTTGTCACGACTTGGCCCAGCCTCCGGTCGAGTGCGAAATAGCAAGCAAGAGCGGGACGGAGATCGGATCGTGAATTTGCCAGCGCCAGCGCCTGCTCCGGCGTCAAATCGGCATGAAGGCGATGTTCCATCGCAACGATTGTTCACGCCTCAACACGACAGCTGTCAACCATTGAGTTTTACTCGGAGACTTCGCCCCGAAAGCGAAAATCCGAAAATGGAAACGCCGCTTTAACCATGCAGTTTAGCGATGCAGTTACAGCCTAAAGCGTAAGACCCCACCTTCAATCAAAAGGTATGCGCGCAATGGCTCTCCTTCGTGAATTCAGAAAGCGGCTGTGTCGCTCGACCAGTGGCAATATCACCCTTCTGATTGCGCTCGGCATGCCGGCGTTGATCGGAGGAACCGGCTTCGCAGTCGATACGGCGCAATGGTATATGTGGAAGCGCGAGATGCAGTTTGCGGCCGACCAAGCCGCCGTTGCCGGTGCGTGGGCACGCGCGGTAGAAGCGACGGAGGATACGTACGAGACCCGCGCAATCCAGGAATTCAATGCGAACGTCCAGCAGACAGGTGAATTCGTCGGTGTACCGGAAGTCGCGCTGGCTAACTATGCAGGGGGCGTACAGAACAGCGTTGCAGTGACGGTTACTGCCACCAAGCGATTGCCCTTCTCCAGTTTCCTGACCGGCGAAGGCGTAACGGTGCGCGCCTATGCGCAAGCCAAGTTCGAAGGCGGTACAACCTACACCAGCTGTCTTGTGGCGGTTAACGAAGAAGCGGATGGTGCGATCACGATCGGCGGTTCCACCGTTCTTACCGCTGAATGCGGCCTTGTAGCCCTCTCGAAGTCAGACGAGGCTATTACCGTCAACGGCAGCCCCACGATCGACGCCGGCTGGGTGCTAGCCGCCGGCGGCATCGACGATTGGTTCGACTCCCACACAGACGACACCATCCTGGAATATGTCGGTGGATTGGAGGATCCGTTCGCTGAACTGAGCCCGCCTAATCCAGCCGAAAGCCAGGTTCCACGCACCTACAGTTGCGTAAGGAGCCGCACGACCACGACTGCCGACGTCATCTCGACTTTGATTGTCAGCTATTCATATTTCAAGGGCTCGGGACGCAATAGCGCCAGGCCAACCGGGTGGGCGACCCCAGAGGCCGGCTACACCAGCAACTCTCAAAACGATGTTGTGGTGCCTGAAGGCACGACAGCAGGTACTGTCACTACGACCTCTTCGACATGGGACAGATTGTCCGGCATTGGCAAGAACACGATCTGGAAAGTCGAAACCCGGCAGGAAACCAAGACCTATTCGGACATCATCATATCCGGTGGCGCCAATGCCGCAGCAGTGGTTCCGGGCACCTATACCGACCTGAAGGTCCGCTGCGACACTACCTTTGCTACAGGGGTCTACATCCTCGATGGCGGCGAGCTGGAAATCACCGGACAATACCAGGTAACCGGATCAAACGTGATGTTCGTGCTCAAGAACGGAGCTGGATTAAAGATCACGGGTGGTGCCAACATCAATCTCACCGCGATCCAGGCGTCGGACCTCGTCGCGCGCGGGGTGCCGCTCGACCAGGCGAACAAGCTGGCCGGTATGCTGGTATTTGAAGATCGTAGTTCCGGAGGGAACAACAATAACATAATCAATGGTAATGCCGCCACGATACTCAATGGAACGGTCTATTTGCCGGTGAGCAATATCTCGATGTCCGGCACGGCCAGCGTCACCAGCCAATGCCTGATGATCGCCGCCAGTACCATCACCATGACCGTCAACCTCGACATGTCGACATTCTGCCCACCCAGCATGACCGAAGACACTATCGTCGGCGTGACCAAGCCAAATGTGAGGCTGGTCGCATGATGGTCTGGCCTACCCGCAAAATGGAAGCGCTGCGCAACGATGAGCGTGGGTCGATGGTGATCGAAACAGCCATCGTCGCCCCTCTGTTGATACTGATGGCGCTCGGTGGTTTCGAATCTAGCCGCATCGTCGCGCGACAGACCGAATTGCAGACTGCTGTCGCAGAGGCTGCCGCGATCGTGCGCGCGTCGCCGCCCACTACCGCCACTCAGCGAACGACCGTGCGCGATGTCGTGAGGGCTTCGGTCGGACTCGGACCCGAGCAGGTAACTGTCGTGCAGAAGTTCCGCTGCGGTACGGACGTGAACATGGTAGCGCAGGAAAGCGCCTGCACTCCGGGCGTGGCTGTTTACGATTATATCGAAATCGTCGTGACGGATACTTATAACCCGACCTGGACGCAATTCGGTGCCGGCAGTGCTATTAACTATCGCGTCGAGCGACTGGTTTTCATCTCATGAACAACATCAAAGGCCTGTTTCATAGATTAGGAAAAGCGGAGGACGGGGCTGCGGCGGTGGAGTTCGGCCTGCTCGCTACAATCGTGATCACGATGCTGCTCGGCGTTCTGCAAGTCGGCATCGGTATGCAAAACTACAATGCAGTCCGCAACGTGTCGGCCGAAGTCGCGCGCTATGCCATGGTGCAATATGAGACCGGGAACAAGCTGAGCAATTCGCAGATCAGGACCTACGCACTATCGACTGCGCGCAGCGCCCCCTACCTGCTTGACCACACAAGGGTTGAAGCATCTGTGCTTGATGCATTTCCGCAACGCGTGGCTGGTGCGAGGGAATTGAACCTACAGATCCGTTACCAGGTCCCGATCATCATCGGTTTCCTGGGTATTCCCGATCCGCAGATCGGCTACCGCCGCCCGATATTCCTGCTCGACAACTCGGCCGAAGTCGCCCCCCAGCTGGAAGTGTTGGCCACGGATGTCGAGCATGAGGCGGTGCCGTGCGAGCGCTTCCACGAGCGCGAGGCGCTCTCGCCCCTCCCCCGCGCCACCGTGTCTTCCGTTCACTGCTAGCCGCGGTAGCAGACCTTCTTGACAGCCGCGATGATCCGCGGAGCATCGATAATGGCCAGCTTCTCGAGGTTCGCCGCATAGGGCAGCGGCACATCCTCATCGCAAACGCGCAGGACCGGCGCGTCCAGATGGTCGAACCCGTCTTCCATGCAGATCGCCATCACTTCCGAAGCGATCGAGCAGGTCGGCCAGCCTTCTTCGGCGATCACCAGGCGATTGGTTTTCGCTAGCGAAGTGAGGATGGCTTCCTTGTCGAGCGGGCGCAGCGTGCGTAGGTCGATCACTTCGGCATCGATGCCTTCCTCGGCCAGCTGGGCCGCGGCATCGAGCGCCAGACCGACACCGATCGAATAGCTGACAATGGTCACGTCCTTGCCTTCGCGCATGATCCGCGCCTTGCCGATCGGCAGCACGTAATCGTCGAGATCGGGCACATCGAAGCTGCGACCATAGACCAGCTCGTTTTCGAGGAAGACGACCGGATCTTCGCTGCGGATCGCGGCCTTCATCAGCCCCTTGGCATCAGCGGCGTCATACGGTGCAATCACGATCAGACCGGGGACCGAGGCATACCACGGGCCATAGTTCTGGCTGTGCTGTGCGCCCACACGGCTGGCTGCGCCATTCGGGCCGCGGAACACCACTGGGCAGCGCATTTGGCCGCCCGACATGTAGTTGGTCTTGGCTGCCGAATTTATGATGTGGTCGATCGCCTGCATGGCGAAGTTAAAGGTCATGAATTCGACGATCGGGCGTAGGCCGCCCATCGCAGCACCAGCGCCGATCCCGGCGAAACCATATTCGGTGATCGGAGTGTCGATCACGCGCTTGGACCCGAACTCGTCGAGCAGGCCCTGGGTCACCTTGTAGGCACCCTGATATTCGGCGACTTCCTCGCCCATCACGAACACGCATGGATCGCGGCGCATTTCCTCAGCCATCCCGTCGCGCACGGCCTCGCGCACCGAGGTGCTGGTGAAGCTGGTGCCTTCAGGGATCGCCGGATCGGCCTTGGCAACAGTCGCGGCCGGGCGAACTGGCGCGGCGGCAGGTGCCGGTGCAGGCTCGGGAGCAGGTGCCGGAGCGGCTTCAGCGGGAGCTTCCGCCCCACCCTCGCCTTCCAGCAGTGCGATCACTGTGCCGACTTTCACGTTTTCGGTTCCTTCGGGCACCATGATCTTGCCGAGCACGCCGTCATCGATTGCTTCGAATTCCATCGTCGCCTTGTCGGTTTCGATCTCGGCGATGATGTCACCGGGTGCGATCTCATCGCCTTCCATCTTCAGCCAGCGGGCAAGCGTGCCCTCTTCCATGGTGGGCGACAGCGCGGGCATCTTGAGTTCGATAGCCATTAGACCAAGCCTCCCCGGTCCTGATGCGCGGAGACGGAGCCAATTTTTCTTAACGGCAAGGAGTGAGGAGCGATCAAAGTTGCCTCTTTATGAGTGACGAAGGACGCAGCAGCTGGGACAAATCGGCCCGCCGCTTCGCGGTCGCCCAACCGGACCCGCCGGTCTGCGTCGCGGCGATTGACCGGGCCCAGAGACCCGCTCTGCGCGCCGCTTCTAGCCAAAGAGCCCGGTTGGGCGATCTCTGCATATCTGGACCAGGGAGGCTTGGCCATTAATACTCCTCCACCAATACATCGGTGTAGAGTTCGACCGCATCGGGCTCCTGCGAGGTCTCCGCAAAATCGGCGCTTTCGGCGACACGCGCTCGGATCGCCTTGTCGATCGCCTTCAGATCGTCTTCCGTCTTGCCCTTTTCGAGCAGCACTTTCTTGAGGCCCTCAATCGGGTCTTTGTGTTCGCGTACGTCCTGCACTTCCTCGCGGCTACGATATTTCGCCGGGTCGGACATCGAGTGGCCGCGATAGCGATAGGTGTTGAGCTCCATCAGCACCGGGCCCTTGCCTTCGCGTACATGCTTGAACGCGATTTCGGCGGCGCCGCGCACTTCGAGCACGTCCATCCCGTTGACCTTCATCCCCGGAATGCGGAACGCCGTGCCACGGCGATGAAACTCGGTTTCGGCCGAGCTGCGCCGCACTGCGGTGCCCATGGCATACTGGTTGTTCTCGACCACGAAGACGATCGGCAGGTTCCACAGCGAAGCCATGTTGAAGGTCTCATAGACCTGGCCCTGGTTCGCCGCGCCGTCACCGAAATAGGCGAGGCAGAGCCCGCCATCCTCATTGTACTTGTGGGCGAGCGCGAGCCCCCCACCCAGCGCAACCTGTGCCCCGACGATGCCGTGCCCGCCGTAGAATTTGTGCTCAGTCGAAAACATGTGCATCGACCCGCCCTTGCCCTTCGAAATCCCGGCCTGACGCCCAGTAAGTTCAGCCATTATGACGTTGGGATCGATTCCATAGGCCAGCATGTGGCCGTGGTCGCGATAGCCGGTAATCACGCTATCGAGCCCTTCTGTCAGTGCCGACTGAAGCCCGACGGCAACCGCTTCCTGCCCGATGTAGAGGTGGCAGAAGCCTCCAATCAGGCCTAGGCCGTAAAGCTGGCCAGCCTTTTCCTCGAAACGGCGGATAAGCAGCATCTGCTCATAAAAGTGCAGCATTTCCTTCACGCTGGCGGCGTAGCGCAGATTCTTGTCATGGGAATCCTGCAGCGAATGGAGAATGAAATCTAGATCGTCTGACGCAGATTTGCTGGGCGACGATGTGCGCGTCTTCGCGGGTTTGGCCAACGCTCAAATCCTTGCAGTTCTTGTTCGTCCCGGGGAGGTGGGAATGGGTGTCGCTATAGGCGCAAGCCTCACGTTGACGCAACGTCAAGCGCGGCCCCTGCATACGAAATCTTCAGCTTAAGGTTACCTGGCTTCGGGCGTCTCATCCTCGAGCGTGATCACGATCTCGTCGGGATGCACCACGTTCAGATTGCGCCGCAGCAATTCGCCGACAAGGTCCGGGTCTGCGCCATCGGGGTTAAGGCGAACGACCTTGTTCTTAAGCACATCTCGCTCAGCCTGCAGCTGAGCCACCTGCGCCTGGCGCTGGTCGAGCAGGTTTTCATTGTCGTTCCAGGCGAGCAGGCCAGACGGTCCGGCAATTGCCAATGCACTGAGGATTAGCAGCCCGCCAAGGGCCAGGCCCTGGCGAAGCTGTTCTTTCAGGCCGCGCCGCTTTGATCCCCCGTTACGCATTAACGCTACAGAATCACAGTTAACGCAGCCGATCAAGCGGTTTGTGCTGCAGATCAGTAAGAACGCGGCAGGCCGAGCACATGTTCGGCCAGATAGGAGAGGATCAAATTCGTCGAGATCGGCGCGACGGTATAAAGCCGCGCCTCGCGGAATTTGCGCTCCACGTCATATTCCTCGGCGAATCCGAAACCTCCCAAGGTTTGCACGCACATGTCCGCCGCGGCCCAACTCGCTTCCGATGCAAGCATCTTGGCCATATTGGCTTCCTCGCCCGGATTGCCGCCCTTGTCGTAAACCTGCGCCGCATGATTGACCATCAATTCGGCGGCGCGCATCTGCGCATAGCAACGCGCAATTGGGAACTGAACGCCCTGATTCTGCCCGATCGGCCGTCCAAACACGGAACGATCCCCGGCATAGGCCTTCGCCTTCTCGATGAACCACTTGGCATCGCCAATGGATTCCGCCCCGATGAGGATTCGCTCGGCATTCATGCCCGAAAGGATGTAACGAAAGCCCTTCCCCTCCTCGCCGATAAGGCTCGAAGCGGGGATAAACATGTCGTCGAAAAAAACTTCGCAGGTCGAATGGTTCATCATCGTGCGGATCGGCTTGATGGTCATCCCCTTGCCGACGACCTCGCGCATGTCGACGAGGAAGATCGAAAGCCCCTCGGTGCGCTTCTCGACCTCGTCGCGCGGCGTGGTGCGCGCCAGCAGCAGCATCAGGTCCGAATGTTCGGCCCGGCTGGTCCAGATCTTCTGCCCGTTGACGACATAGCGATCACCGTCGCGAACTGCCCGCGTCTTGAGCGACAAAGTGTCGGTGCCGCTGGTGGGCTCGGACACGCCAAAGGCCTGCAAGCGCAATTCGCCGCTCGCGATCTTGGGAAGGTACTCGGCCTTCTGTGCTTCGCTGCCATAACGCAGCAGCGTGTTCATGATGTACATCTGCGCGTGAGCCGCGCCGCCATTGCAGCCCGATGCCTGGATTTCCTCCATGATCACCGCCGCCGCATTGAGCTTCAGCCCGCTGCCGCCGAATTCTTCGGGGATCAGTGCGGCAAGGAAGCCCGAACGGGTCAGCGCATCGACGAATTCGGCGGGATAGTCGCGCGTGCGATCCTTCTCGCGCCAATATTCACCGGGAAACTCGTCGCACAATGCGCGCACTGCGCGGCGGATTTCGGCTAGTTCTTCGCTTTCGTGCATATCGTTCGGTCGCCTTCGCTTAGCTGGCGGGCTGCTAGCCCAAGTGCGGCGCGCAAGTCCACCTCGTCAAGTTGCCAGAGTAATGGAGTAGGTACGAAGATTCGGGCTGTATTCGGCTGGTGAACCGATAGCATCCACGGCACCGCGTTATATTATTGGGGCGAATGGGCGCGACTGCACAATGATCGCGTGCGCCTCAGCGATAAACATCACGCTCACCTTCATCGACTGGAAGAGGTGGTGCGCCCGACAGGATTCGAACCTGTGACCCCCAGATTAGGAATCTGGTGCTCTATCCTGCTGAGCTACGGGCGCCCTCGGCCCGTTTAGGCACGAGACGCCGCTAAAGCAATCAGTTGAGTTCGTCAGGCGGGGTGATCGGAAACGGCAGGGGCGCCACCGGGATTCCCTCGTCGACCAACCCCTTTGCTTCTTCAATGCTCGCGAGGCCGTGGATCGGTTGCTCGTCCGCTTCGCCATAGTGCATCTTGCGGGAAACTTCGGCGAATTTGTCACCCACCCAGGCGCTCTGCTTAAGCGCCTTGGCCTGAGCCTCGGCGAGCTTTGCCAGCGCCTGCTGCACTTCGGCCGGAAGGTGATGGTTAGCAACTTGCTGGCCGCCCGGTGCGGCAGGATCGCTGCGCGTATTGCCCTTGGCCGGTACCGCCGGGGCCATCGGCGCCTTGCTAACTTCGCCGCTGCCGCAACGCGGGCATGATACGAACCCGTGTTCGCGCTGCTGGGCGTAGTCGCCGGAAGAACCGAACCAGCCCTCGAAACGATGGCCGTGGTCGCAGATGAGGTCATACACGATCATTGCAGCGCCTATTTGGCGATTGGGCGGCGGTTGGCAAGGCTCGGCAGTTGTTCGCGCACTTCAGCGATCCGCGAAAGATCGATATCGGCAAAGCCAAGCCCAGGCGCCTCGCCACCCATGTCGAGCAGAACCTCGCCCCATGGATCGACCACTAACGAGTGGCCGTAGGTGGTTCGTCCGTCCTCATGGTGCCCCACTTGCGCTGCGGCGATCACGAAGGCGCTAGCCTCTATCGCGCGGGCGCGCTGCAAGACATGCCAATGCGCTTTTCCGGTCGGCACGGTAAAGGCGGCGGGAATCGCGATCGCATCGCAGCGCCGTCGTCCCAGTTCTTCAAACAGCGCAGGGAAGCGGAGATCATAGCAAATGGCAAGGCCGAGCCGCCCCAGCGGAGTATCCTCGACCGTCACCACTTCCTCACCCGCGGCATAGGCTGCGCTCTCGCGCCAGTTTTCACCGGTCGCGAGTGAAACGTCGAACATATGGATCTTGTCGTAGGTAACAGGGCTCTCCCCGCTTGGGGGGAACAGCATCGAGCGGTTGGCATTCTTGCCTCCCGGCACTTCGACCGCCATCGAGCCGAGCGCGATCATGAGGCTGCACTCTTCCGCCACCTTCGCCAGCATGTCCACGAAGGACGAACCGTCCTTAGGCACGATGTGCTCGGCCGCACGCTGGCGATTACGGTCGAGCAGAAGCGACATCTCCGGCGTGAACAGGATTTCCGCCTCGCCCGCCTTAGCTTTGCCCACCGCTTCGACAATCGTCGCGGCATTGGCTTCAGGATCTATTCCCGAGCACATCTGCAAGACAGCGATCCGCGGCATGGCGCTGGTCAGCCCGGCAGCAAGGCGTCGAGCTTGCCCTCGCGCTCGAGCGCGGCGAGATCGTCCGACCCGCCGACGTGGTACTCGCCGATGAATATCTGCGGCACCGTCATCGCATTGGGCGCACGCTCGAGCATTTCTGCGCGCTTTGGCCCGCCCAGCGTGATGTCATACTCGGTGTAGTCGACACCCTTGCGGTCGAGCAGGTGCTTGGCCCTCACACAATATCCGCATGCGAACTTGGTGTAGATTTCGACCTTCGGTGTAGCCATCGTGATTGCGATCCTTTGATCCTTGATCTGCGGCCAATTCGTTGCTGGGGAGGCGGCCGCAGCCTCTTGAAAGCATCCTTGCGTCCCTTATCTGGATGATGTTGCCGCCCGCCGCAATGGGGACGGACAACATCGCACCGGGACGCTGCTTCGTGCAGGTCCTGCAACGTCAAATTGCTCGAGTGAGGATTTGTACCATGTCACGTTTCGATCTTACCCCCTATCGCCGCAGCACCGTTGGTTTCGACCGTCTGTTCGACCTGCTCGAAAACCAGGCGCGGCTGAATTCGGGCGACAATTACCCCCCCTTCAATATCGAGCGCCGCAGCGAAGATCGCTATCGCATCACGCTGGCTGTCGCCGGTTTCCGCCCAGAAGACATCGATATCACTGCCCAGCAGAACCTTCTGGTGATCCAGGGCAAGCGCCGCGAGGAAGCGCCCGCTGGTGAATTGCTGCACGTCGGCATTGCCAATCGCGGCTTCGAACGCCGCTTCGAACTGGCGGATTACGTGCGGGTAGAGAGCGCCGACCTTTCTGACGGCCTTCTCACCATCGAACTCCTGCGCGAAGTGCCGGAAGCGATGAAGCCGAAGAAGATTGCCGTTAACGGGCAAACCCTACTTAAGGCCGTGCCGACCGGTGAAACCGGCGACGCGGTCGATGCCGCCTGATTGCGCGGCAACGAACCCAAACAATATCGCTTGAATGAAAAAGGGGGTCGCCTCGTCCAGCCTGTGACGTCCGGGTCGCAGAAGACGACACCGGCCGGTGCGAGCTCGTCATGCCGGCGAAGATAACGCGCGGCTTAATTGTTATGGGCAGATCCTCTTTGCCCCTCCCCCACGAAAGTCTTTCAAAGAAAGGACTTCCGCCAATTATGACCTTTATCTTGCGCAAGAAAAATGCGCATGCCTTGTAAGAAACCGACAGAATATAGCACATGCTCGAAAAAAATGGATTTGACCGCGCATAACAGCAGTTTAGTTGACCGAAGTTTTCGAACTAACTCAGACTTTCAGCCACTTGTGGCCCTCAAATGGGGGTCAGACGAGGCGTGACTGCTCCAAAGCGGCTGCCACGAAACCCGCAAACAGAGGGTGCGGATCGAACGGCTTGGACTTCAGTTCGGGGTGAAATTGCACGCCCACGAACCACGGATGATCGGGCCGTTCGACGATTTCGGGCAGCAAACCGTCAGGCGACATACCGGAGAAAATAAGCCCCTCAGCCTCCAGCGGTTCGATATAGCGGCTGTTCACTTCGTAGCGATGCCGATGCCGCTCGGAGATCGAAGTGACCCCGCCATAGATCTGCAAAACATGGCTATTGGCAGAAAGTTTAGCCTCATAGGCGCCGAGCCGCATGGTACCACCCATATCGCCGCCCGCTTCACGGGTCTGCAAGCCTTCCTGGCTCATCCATTCGGTGATGATGCCCACCACCGGCTCGCTAGTTTCACCGAATTCGGTCGATGAGGCGCTCTCGAAGCCCGCTGCCCGCGCTGCTTCGATGCAGGCCATCTGCATGCCCAGGCAGATCCCGAAGAAAGGCACATTGCGTTCACGCGCGAAACGCACACTGGCGATCTTCCCTTCGCTGCCGCGCTCGCCGAAGCCGCCCGGCACCAATATGCCATGTAACGGCTCGAGCTGTACTGCGATGTCGCTGTCGCCCTGCTCGAAGATTTCGGCGTCGATCCAACGAATGTTGACCTTCGCCCGATTGGCGAGCCCGCCGTGGATCAGAGCTTCGTTGAGGCTCTTGTAGGCATCGGGCAGCCCGACATACTTGCCGACCACACCTATGGTTACTTCACCTTCCGGGTTGAAATAGCGATCAGTCACATCTTCCCAGGCCGAAAGATCGGGCTCGGGCGCATCGGTGATGCCGAAGGCGCGCAGCACTTCCGCGTCGAGCCCTTCCTGATGATATTGCAGGGGCACCGAATAGATCGACGGTGCATCGAGCGCAGGGATGACCGCTTCGGCGCGCACGTTACAGAATTGCGCGATCTTGCGCCGTTCACCTTCCGGTATCGGATGTTCGGCGCGGCACAGCAGCACGTCGGGCTTGATGCCGAGGCTGGCCAATTCGCGCACTGAATGCTGTGTGGGCTTGGTCTTCAACTCGCCTGCCGCAGCAATATAGGGCACCAGAGTAACGTGGACCGAAACGGTCTGGAACGGTTCGAGCTCGTTCCGGAGCTGACGGATCGCCTCCATGAAAGGCAGCGATTCGATGTCGCCTACGGTGCCGCCGATCTCGCACAGGATGAAATCGTGATCGTCCTGCCCGGCCAGCGCGAATTCCTTGATCGCATCGGTCACGTGCGGGATCACCTGCACGGTTGCACCCAGATAGTCGCCGCGCCGCTCCTTCGCGATGATGTCGCGATAGACCCGGCCTGAAGTGATATTGTCGCTCTGCTGCGCGGAAACACCAGTGAAGCGCTCATAGTGCCCAAGGTCGAGATCAGTCTCGGCCCCGTCGTCGGTCACATAGACCTCACCGTGCTGATATGGGCTCATCGTGCCCGGATCGACATTGAGATAGGGATCGAACTTGCGAATGCGGACCTTGAATCCGCGCGCCTGCAGCAGAGCGCCGAGGCTAGCCGCCATTAGACCTTTTCCGAGCGAGGAGACCACGCCGCCGGTGATAAATATGTACCGCGCCATGGGAGTCGGGCCTTAAGCGGTGAAACGGATTCGGTGCAAGCGATTTGGTCTGCGGAATCGTCCGCAATCCACAATCACGCTGTTAAGGCAGGCTATTCGGCTGTGCCGGAAAGCGGATCGCCCGTCGGAGCCAGCGGATCGATCGGAGCTGCGGGAACCACGGTACGATCGAGCGTAGAGCTGATTTCGTCACCACCGGTGGTTTCGACGGCAACCGCCGCCAGCGCGATCGAAAGTACAACGAAAAGGATCGCCAGCCAGCGGGTCGAGCGAGTGAGGAAGTCAGCTGCACCACGCGCACCCATCAGCCCGCCGGGGCTGCCGCCGATGCCCAAACCGCCTCCTTCGGAGCGCTGCATCAGGATAACGCCCACCAATGCGGCGGCGACAATTGCCTGTACGACGGTCAGGAACAGGAATAACGACATATTCATCTACTTTCGTTTGCTGGCCCGCATTTAGGGCCGCTAAGCGTATTGGACAAGAGCGACGCGCTGGGCCAATCAGCCTTCCAGCGCGTCACCCGCCGCAAGTGCGATGCCCATGAAGCTGTCAGCCGTCAGGCTGGCGCCGCCAACCAGCGCGCCGTTTACCTCATCGGCTGCTAGGATAGCCTTGGCGTTGTCGGGCTTGACTGAGCCTCCATAAAGGATGCGCACCGCACAGCCCTGTTCCTCGCCATAGAGCGAAATAAGCAACTTGCGGATTTCGCGATGCATCTCGGATATGTCGTCGGTCGTGGCATTATTGCCGGTGCCGATTGCCCAGATTGGTTCATAGGCGACAGTCAGGCGTTCGCCCGCATCGGTCATTTCGGGAAGCGAGGCCTTGAGCTGGGAAGTGACGAAACGGATTGCCTTGCCCTCGTTACGTATCCCAGCATCTTCGCCGCAGCACATAATCACGCGCATACCGGCATCTAGCGCAGCTTGCGCCTTCTCGCGCACCAAATCATTGCTTTCGCCATGGCCCACTCGCCGCTCGCTATGGCCAACGATCACGAATTTCGCGCCCGCATCGGCCAGCATGGTGGCGGAAATGTCGCCCGTGAAGGCACCGTCGGTGCCCGGATGGCAGTCCTGCGCGCCCACCCCAATTTGCTCCACTTCGCGGTGGACCGCGTGGATCAGCGTGTAGGGAGGAGCCAGCGCGACTTCGACCTTCATGTGCCGCTGCGCCGCGCGATCGATCGCGCGCGCTTCCGACAGCATCGCGCGCGTTCCGTTCATTTTCCAATTGCCAACAATATAGGGCCTGTCGGCCATCTCGTATTCCAGTGTGTTGCGAACCCAGCCCCAAGAGATAGGGACTGCAGGGCCAGACCCGCTAGCGGAGCTTTCCAATCCAGTCAAAACCGTTTGTCACCTGTTGCGGCGAGACCTCAGGACAGATAAAGCGCTCGCCCGATAGTCATTCCCCGCATTCCCGCGGGACAATAGCCCCGGACCCCGCTTTTCATGATCACTTTCTTTCGCCAGTTCTTCGGTTCCAAGCTCGGCCTTGGCCTGACCCTTGGCTTTCTTGCCTTGATCGCCTTCGCCTTCGCCAGCAGCGATGTCGCCAATACAGGCACGTTCGGAGGGGTTTCCGGCGGAGATCGGGTGGCTGTGGTAGGAGACGAGAAGATCGGCACCGCGGATTTCTTCCGCTCGGCCAATTCGGCAATGGACCAGGTCCGGCAGGAAAACCCCACGATCACCATGTCTGCCTTTATCGCGCAAGGTGGACTTGACGAAGTTCTCAAGCAGATGATCGACCGTTCGGCTGTGGGTGCCTATGCCGAAAAGTACGGGCTTCGCGCGGGAGACAATTTGGTCAACAGCGAAATCCTGCAGATCGGCGCCTTTCGTGGCCCGGATGGCAATTTCAGCAACGACGCCTTCCAGGCTGCGCTGCGCCAGCAAAGTTTGAGCGAAGCGATCGTGCGCCGCGACCTAGCCAACAGCCTGCTGGCGCGTCAGATCTTCGTCTCGGCGCTCAGCGGGGTCCAGATGCCGCAGAAGATGGCGATACGTTATGCTTCGCTGCTGCGCGAGCGACGCGAGGGCGCGGTGGGCTTCATTCCTAGCGCGGTGTTCGCGCCAACCGGCGAACCAAGCGCGGCGCAGATCGATGCGTTCTACAAGGGGAACCGCTCGAACTACGTGCTGCCCGAACGGCGCGCCCTGCGCTATGCAACTTTCGGGGTAGACAGCCTCGACGCCAATGTCGCACCGACCGCCGCAGAAATTGCCGAGCGTTATGAGCGCGATGCCGCGCAGTATGCGGCGCGCGAAGATCGCAGTTTCACCCAGCTGATCGTTCCCACGCAAGATGCAGCGAATTCGCTGCGCCAGCGGGTTGCTTCGGGCGCCTCGCTCGAGGCGGTTGCGCGCGAGGCTGGTTTCAGCACGACGAAAATCGGTCCTCTCGACCAGGCCGCCTATGCTAATCTTACAGGGGCTGACGTGGCTGCGGCCAGTTTCGCCGCTCAGCGCGGGCAGATCGCCCAGCCCGCCCGCAGCGCATTGGGCTGGCACGTCGTGCGGGTGGACGCAGTCAACCTGATCGCGGAACGCACGCTCGCTTCGGTCACTCCCGAGATTTCCACAGCGCTGCTGGTTGAGAAGCGAGCAGCGGCCCTCGCCGACCTCAGCGCTCGGATCGAAGAGCAGATAGACGGCGGCGTGGCGTTTTCGGAGATTACAGAACAACTTCGTGTGGAAGCCAACACTACCCCGCCGCTTACAGCGGATGGACGCGTATTCGGCAACGCAACCCAATCGATCGCACCACAATTGCGCGGCGCACTTGGCACAGCATTCCAGATGGATGAAGGCGAACCCCAGCTGGCCGAACTTGAACGTGGAGCTACATACCTCATTTTCGAAGTGTCGGAGATCACTCCTTCGGCTGCTGCCCCGTTGGCAGAGATTCGCAAGCGCGTCACGGTCGATTGGCGTTTGTCAGAAGGTGCGAAGAGGGCTCGCGAAGCCGCCGATCGTGTGATGGGCCTGATGAAGGGTAACACCACGCTTGCTGCCGCGCTTGCCGGAGAGAAAGTGGCCCTGCCGCCCGTCGACAACGTCAGCCTTAACCGCGAGGAACTGCTGGCCCAAGGGCAGCAGGTACCGCCGGCACTGGCGCTTCTGTTCAGCATGGCCGAAGGCACGACCAAACGGCTCGAAGCGCCCAATAACCTTGGTTGGTTCGTGGTAGACCTCGACAATATCGAAACGCCGGAAATTGCCGCTAACGACCCCCTGATCGTGGCCGCACGCCAGCAGCTGCGAGGCGCGTTCGGCGACGAATTGTCCGCGCAGCTGACAATGGCAATGCGCGCCGAACTTGGCGTCGAAATCAACCAGGCAGCAGTCAGTGCAGTGCGGCGCCAGCTCACTGGCGAGAACTGAGGGAGCGGGGCGTTTGACATACGCCACGCGAACACACCTTCCGGCCAATGCCGTCGCAGCAAGCGAGGCACTTGGAGCAGGCAAGCCTGCCCTCGTCTGGCGCAAGTTCATTGCGGACACGGAAACCCCCGTCGGGGCCGCGGCCAAGTTGATCGAGCCCGAACGCGGCGATTTCCTGCTCGAATCGGTCGAAGGCGGTGAAGTGCGTGGGCGGTACAGCCTGCTTGGGCTCAATCCGGATTTGGTGTTCCGCGCCAGCGGCGACAAGGCCGAGATCAACCGGCAATGGCAGCATGACCGCGCCGCATTCAGTCCCTGCGAAACGGGCAGCCTCGAGTCGTTGCGCACGCTGGCAGATGCCTGCCGCATAGATGTGCCCGAGGAACTGCCGCCTGCGCTTGCTTGCCTCGTCGGTTATTTCGGCTTCGAAACCGTCGGGCTGGTGGAGGACCTACCGCGTGCCCCTGCAAGCCCGCTCGAACTGCCCGACATGCTGTTCGTGCGCCCTACACTTATCTTCGTGTTCGACGGGCTGACAGACACTCTCTTTGCGATCGCACCGATCTGGCAAGCCGATGATCCGGCAACGGCGATCGAACGCGCGGGCGAGCGGATCGACGGAGCGTTGCTTTGCCTTGGAAGCGCCCCCGCGCCGTGCAGAAAGCCCACCGACCTGTCCGAGATGACGCTCGAACCGGCGATGGTGGCGGACGATTACAAGAGCATGGTGCTGCACGCGAAGGAATACATCACCGCAGGCGACATCTTCCAGGTCGTGCTGGCGCAACGTTTTACCTGTCCCTTCCCGCTCCCGCCGATCGAACTCTATCGCGCCCTGCGCCGCGTAAACCCTTCGCCCTTCCTCTATTTCCTCGACCTGCCCGGTTTCGCGGTGGTGGGCTCCAGCCCCGAGATCCTCGTGCGCGTGAGGCACGGCGAGGTTACGATCCGGCCCATCGCCGGCACCCGTCCACGTGGTGCAACTCCGGCAGAGGATGTCGCCAACGAGGCCAGCCTGCTCGCCGACCCCAAGGAGCGGGCAGAACATCTCATGTTGCTCGATCTCGGGCGCAACGATGTCGGCAGAGTGGCTGCGCGCGGCACAGTTGCCGTCACCGATAGCTTCACCATCGAACGCTACAGCCATGTGATGCACATCGTCAGCAATGTCGTGGGCCAGCTCGATCCTTCGCGCGATGCGGTCGATGCCCTTTTCGCGGGCTTCCCCGCTGGGACGGTCAGCGGCGCGCCGAAAATCCGGGCATGCCAGATCATTGCCGAGCTGGAACCCGAGGCGCGCGGAGCTTACGCAGGGGGCGTCGGCTATTTCGCGCCTGACGGCTCGGTCGACAGCTGCATCGTGCTGCGCACCGCAGTCGTCAAAGACGGAGTGATGCATGTCCAGGCAGGCGCCGGGATCGTGGCCGACAGCGAACCGGACTATGAACTCGCCGAATGCAAGGCCAAGGCGGGCGCGCTGATCGCCGCGGCGCGCGAAGCCGCGCGTGTCGCCAGCGAGCCGGGGTTCGGGCAATAATCCGAACCATTACCCTCAACGCCTTGCCCCTCGCGCTCGCTGACTGCGAAATGCAAGGCGGCGAGCCGGTCACGAGCACCGAGATCGGCCCCAAGTCGGGAGAGCGGGTGCAATTGCGGCGCCAGGTTTCGGCCTGCGAAGTGGTGGTCTTTGAAGGCGTACCGCTGACGCATTGCATCGCCGACCCCGCGAAGCACGTAATCTCCGCCGTGCTCGCCGATCCGCAAGGTACGCCCTATCGCTCGCTCAACACCTATGGTGCAGCCCTTGGCCGGCAGGCTTCGGTCTTCGCATTCGTCACAAATGGCTGGATGCTCGACGCGGAGGGCCAGCCTATCGGTTATTATGTCGAACGGGGCGAACGCCTGAAGGAACTCAATCGCGAGGAGGGGTCGGGCAATTTCTATCTAAGGCCCAGTGGCGTGTTCTACGGCACGGCAGGAAAGTGGGAAACCCGAACTGCGGAAGATTTCTACTCCAATGTCGGCGACCGACCGCAATTCGGCACGCAATCGGGCCCGATGCTGGTGATCGGCGGGCAGCTGCATCCTGAAGTCCAGGATGACGGCCAGTCGCGCGCGATCCGCAATGGCTTGGGTGTCGATGCCGAAGGGAAGGCGCATTTCGTGATTTCGGAAGCCCCAATCAGCTTCGGCCAGCTTGCGCGCTATTTCCGCAACGAGCTCAAAACCCCGAATGCGCTCTATCTCGACGGCAGCGTTTCGGCGCTCTGGGACCCGGTGACCGAACGGCTCGATGAAGGGCCCTCGATCGGCCCGCTGCTGTTGGTGACGAAGAAGGAATAGGCGATGGCATACGCACGTACCCTTTATCCCGAGATCGAACCCTATGACACCGGTATGCTCGACGTGGGTGACGGGCATGTGATCTATTGGGAGCGCTGCGGCACGCCCGGCGCGAAGTCTGTGGTCTTCCTTCATGGCGGTCCGGGCTCAGGATGCAGTTCGGGCCAGCGCAGGCAGTTCGATCCGGAGCTCTACGATATCCTGCTGTTCGACCAGCGCGGATGCGGACGCTCGACGCCCTTCGCCTGCCTTGAGCACAACACCACCTGGCACCTCGTCGCCGATATCGAGCGGCTTCGAGAAATGTGCGGGCATGACCGCTGGATGGTGTTCGGCGGCAGCTGGGGCTCCACCCTGTCGCTCAGCTATGCCCAAGCGCACCCCGAGCACGTCACCGAGCTGGTCCTGCGCGGAATTTTCCTGTCGCAGCAAAGGGAGCTCGACTGGCTGATGAAGTATGGCGCGAGCGAACTTTATCCCGAGCAATGGGAGAAATTCGTCGGTCTGATCCCCGAAGGCGAGCGTGGAGATCTGACCGAAGCCTATTATCGCCGGCTGACCAGCGACGACCATGCGGTCCAGCTCGCCGCGGCCAAAGAATGGAGCACGTGGGAAGGCATGACCGTCACTCTGCTGCCCGATCCGGCGATGCTGGAGGAGTTTATCGAAGACCAGCATGCCATCGCGATCGCGCGGATCGAGAACCACTATTTCCGCAACAAGTGCTGGCTGGAAGAAGGTCAGCTGCTCAAGAACGCACATCGGCTCAAGGGCATTCCCGGCGTCATAGTGCAGGGGCGGCATGACTGCTGCACGCCTCCCGCCGCGGCCTGGGCGCTCAAACAGGCATGGCCAGAAGTCGAGCTGCAAATCGTGCCCGACGGCGGACATCTCTACACCGAGCCGGGGATCATCGACGGGCTGGTCCGCACGACCGATCGCTTCGCCGGTAAAACCGCCTGATAGCAAAACTGTCTTGATCGCCGCCGCCCAAACGGCGATGGCCTGCCCGCAATGATCCTGGTTATCGACAATTACGACAGCTTCACCTTCAACCTGGTCCATTATCTAATGGAATTAGGCGCCGAGGTGCGGGTGGAACGCAATGACGCGTTGAGTGCCGCCGATGCGATCCGCACCAATGCTGCCGGTTTCCTGATCTCGCCCGGTCCGTGCACACCTAACGAAGCGGGTATCAGTCTCGATCTAGTCGAAGCCTGCGGCGATGCTGGCAAGCCGCTGCTGGGCGTGTGCCTTGGACATCAGTCGATCGGCCAGCATTTCGGCGGAACGGTTCAGCGCGGCGGGCTGATGCATGGCAAGACCTCGCTGGTCAGCCATGACAACAGCGGCGTATTCGAAGGCATCCCCTCGCCCTTCACCGCCACGCGCTATCACAGCCTCGTGGTCGAGAACCCGCCCGAAGCGCTGATTGTGAACGCCACATCGGACGACGGTTTCACCATGGGCTTCCGCCATCGCGAATTGCCTATCCACGGCGTGCAATTCCACCCCGAGAGCATCGCGACCGAGCATGGTCATGAGATGCTGGCCAATTTCCTGCGGATGTGCGGAATGGATGCAAGGCTGCCCGCATGAGGCATCTTCCCCTCGCCGTCCCGCACATGAGCCAAACCGAGGCCGAAGAGGTCTTCGGCTGGATCCTCGACGGAGAAGCGAGTGAAGAAGAGATCGCGCGCTTCCTGCTGGCGATGACCGACCGCAGCGAAACGGCAGAGGAAATCGCAGGTGCGGCGCGCGCCCTTCGTGCCCGGCTGATCCCGGTGGCTGCGCCCGAAGGCACGGTCGACTGCTGCGGAACCGGCGGTGACGGGCACCACACGCTCAACGTCTCGACAGCGGTAAGCATTGTCGTCGCGGCTTGCGGCGTGCCGGTCGCAAAGCACGGCAACCGTGCCGCTTCATCGAAAGCGGGTGCGGCCGACACTCTCGAAGCGCTCGGGCTCGACATGGATGCGGCAGGGCGCACAGCCGAAAAGACGCTCGCCGAGATCGGCATCGGCTTCCTCTTCGCGAAGAACCACCACCCGGCGATGGGCCGTATCCAGCCCATTCGCCAGAAGCTTGGCAAGCGCACGATCTTCAACCTGATGGGCCCGCTCTCGAACCCCGCCAGGGTCAAGCGCCAGCTGATCGGTATTGCGCGTCCCGGCTATGTGCCGATCTATGCCGATGCGAAGGCGCGACTCGGCACCGATCGCACCTTCATCGTTTCCGGCGACGAAAGCATCGACGAACTCAGCCTAGCGGGCGGCAACGAATTGGCCGACGTGACCGGCAATGATTTCGAGATGCGCCGCGTGTGCGCCGACATGGCGGGCCTGGAGCATGCGCCTGTGGAAGCGATCCGCGGCGGCGATCCGGCTCACAATGCGAAGGCTCTCAAGGCGCTGCTCGATGGTATACCCGGCGCCTATCGTGACGCCGTGTTGTTCAATGCTGCGGGCACTCTTATCGTTGCAGGCCGGACAGAGGACTGGCGCGAAGGTGCCGCCATGGCGGCTGAGGCGCTCGACAGTGGCAAGGCCGCGCATTTGCTCGTGCGCTGGATTGAATTGGCTAAGTAAACGCCGCGATGAACAAGCTTCAGGAAATCTGCGCCACCAAGCGGATCGAAGTCGC
The DNA here is from genome assembly GCA_023260985.1 of Altererythrobacter sp. GTDB lineage: Bacteria > Pseudomonadota > Alphaproteobacteria > Sphingomonadales > Sphingomonadaceae > Erythrobacter. The sequence continues at coordinate 22,835 of JALRKY010000007.1, forward strand.
CCAGCGGCGCGCCGAACGTTCCGCCACCGCGCTTGACCATGCCGCTGCCGGGCAATCTGCGCCGCGCGGTTTCGAGGCTGCTCTACGAGCAAAGGCGGAGAGCGGCTTTGCCCTGATCGCAGAGATCAAGAAGGCATCGCCTTCCAAGGGACTGATCCGGGCGGATTTCCAGCCCACCAGCCATGCCCGGGCCTACCAGCAAGGCGGCGCGGCCTGCCTCTCGGTGCTCACCGATGCGCCCTATTTCCAGGGAGATGAAGATTTCCTTGTCGAAGCGCGCTGCGCCTGCGATCTGCCCGTGCTGCGCAAGGATTTCATGGTCGACCCATGGCAGGTTGCCGAAGCCCGCAGCATCGGGGCCGACGCGATCCTGATCATCGTCGCCGCGCTGGAAGATGCCGAAATGGCCGAGATCGAGGCTGCCGCGCTCGAACGCGGAATGGACGTGCTGGTCGAGGTTCACGACGAAGCCGAAATGGAACGAGCGGCGCACCTCAAATCACGGCTGATCGGCGTCAACAATCGAGACCTGCGCACATTCGTAACAGACCTTGCGATTACGGAGCAGCTTGCCTCGCTTGCACCGGAAGGCTCGATGCTGGTTGGCGAAAGCGGCATCAATTCGCATACGGACTGCCAGCGGCTTGCCCTTTCGGGCGTGCGCACCTTCCTGGTTGGCGAAAGCCTGATGCGGCAGGACGATATCGAAGCAGCCACGCGGTCGCTGCTCGAAGGTTGAACTGTCCTACAGGCAGAGTTTGCGGCATAGGAGGGTGATTGAAGCACCGCCCCACCTTCCGAAGCAACCACTTGCCGCCATGCTTTCGTGCAGGCGGCTTTTTAGCTCCCGAACTATGTCGCATGTGTCACATGGCCGATGGTGAAATCGGCTTTATGCATGATGGAAGCAGGTGGATCGAAGAGAGAACATTTGTTCCGACGCGTCTATTGTAAAGTGGCGGAATTGCTTGACTTGTCGAATCAGGTTGCCTAATTGTTCTTCATTCGTTCACTATTCTAGGTGGACGGGAAAGAGGCGACCTAGGGAGAATTGCGCCATGCTGACTGCCAAGCAGCACGAACTCATCCGTTTTATTCAGCAGCGGCTTGAAGAAACGGGCATCTCGCCTTCCTTTGAGGAGATGAAGGAAGCGCTAGACCTAAAGAGCAAGTCTGGTGTCCATCGGTTGATTTCTGCATTGGAAGAGCGCGGCTTCATCCGTCGCCTCGCCAATCGCGCGCGCGCACTGGAAGTGACCCGCATGCCAGAAGACGCGGTGCCTGCATCCAAGCGTGCTGCCCCTGCAAATGACGCGGTTTCGATCTCGCGCCCTGCACCGGCCACGATGCGAGAGCCAGCAAACGACGTGATAGAGATCCCGCTTCACGGCCGCATTGCTGCGGGCGCTCCGATCGAAGCTCTTGAAGGGCAATCGAGCATGCCCGTACCGGCGGCTCTGCTTGGCCCCGGTGAGCATTACGCACTCGAAGTTTCTGGCGATTCGATGGTCGAAGCGGGGATTTTCGATGGCGATTATGCGCTGGTACGCCGCACCGACACGGCTCGCGACGGAGAGATCGTGGTGGCATTGGTCCGTAACGAGGAAGCGACGCTCAAGTACTTGCGCCGCGTGGACGGGATGATCCAGCTCGATCCTGCGAATGGCGCCTACAAACCACAGGTCTATCGGCCCGACGAAGTGGTGGTGCAAGGCAAGCTAGCCGGCCTTCTTCGCCGTTATCACTGATTGACCTGACTGCGCGCCGGGCTCAGTCCCCATGCTGGTCCCGGCGTCAGGCGTACAACCAGCCATGCTCTCCCTGATGCTCAGCAACCATTCGGATCACCTCCTCTTCGAGCACGATCGCCAAACCGCCTGAGCGATCGAGGAAGCGCCGGTCGGCCTTCAGCCAACGTGGCTGACATGATTGGGGAAGCCACCGGTCGGCCACCACGATATCGGCTCGCTCGCATGCCGCCGCGAGTGCTCGTTCCTCAACCTGCAGGTTGCTTCGCGCCAGCAAGAGGCTCCAGCCTCGCCCGCCACGATCGAGCCAGGCAACGCAGAAATCGCTACTGCACCGCCCCTTCGCCAATGCGATCATCTATGTGGTCGGCAGGCACGTTGATCCGCATCTTTTGTGCTTTGGCAAGCTAAGCATCACGCACCGCTAGGATAAGGCGAACCCGTCCTTCGGCAGGCCAGTCCTCGCGCTCGAGAACATGACCCTGCAATTGCTCCACACGGGGATAGTCGATTGCACGCGCGCCAATCATTTCCGATCGAACCCAAACCGCCGAAATTCCGGCCGCGAACAGCAATCCGATTGGGATACAGGCACTGCGCAAGTGCGGCTTTCCTGCCCCATCATCCGCCTGCCCTACGCGCCACAAAGCGGTTCCAGCCAGCGAAAACAACATGCCAGCACCGACGCCTGCACTCCATTGCCATGGTGCATTGAGCATGAGCTAGGCCGGGCTTCCAAAGGCAAAGGCAACCGCAAGCTAGGGTCCGCGATCAAAACCTGCACTGGCTAGAAATTCTTCGGCTTTCTCTAGTAGACTGGACATGCGTAGAGCCTTGCTCCAATGGCGCTGCACTGCAGCATCGCTGGCGTCGGCTCCATCCACAATTGGTACTGCAGGTGGATGGGGCGGCGCCATCAGGGTATTTGAAAGGAATCAGAGACTTATGGCAAGCGAAAGTGGCGCGCAGACCGGTAAAGTCGTCACCCGCTTTGCCCCCTCTCCGACAGGCTTCCTTCATATTGGCGGCGCACGGACCGCGTTGTTCAACTGGCTCTATGCTCGGCACCATGGAGGCCGAACGCTGCTTCGGATCGAAGATACCGACCGTAAGCGCTCAACTCAGAAAGCAGTCGATGCGATCATCCAGGGTCTTGCTTGGCTCGGCCTCGACTACGATGAAGATCCAGTGCTCCAGACTGAACGCGGTTCGCGCCACGTTGAAATTGCCGAGAAGTTGCTCGAACACGGCTTTGCTTACAAATGTTACGCAACCCAAGAAGAGCTTGAGGAAATGCGCGCGGCGCAGCGCGCTGCGAAGCAGCCAATCCGATATGATGGCCGCTGGCGGCACCGCGATGCAGCTGAAGCGCCTCACGGTTCGCCCTTCGTGGTCCGCCTCAAAACCCCTGAAGCGGGTGAAACCACGATCGAGGACCAGGTCCAGGGCTCCGTTACCGTTCGCAACGAAGAACTCGATGACTACATTCTCCTGCGCGCGGACGGCACGCCGACCTATATGCTCGCGGTTGTAGTCGACGACCACGACATGGGTGTGACGCATATCATTCGCGGCGACGACCATCTTAACAACGCTTTTCGCCAACTGCCGATCTACCGCGCGATGAACCAGATCGAAGGCGGCTGGCCCGACCCCATATATGCCCATATTCCGTTGATCCATGGTTCTGATGGAGCAAAACTTTCAAAGCGGCATGGCGCGTTGGCCGTAGAGAGCTATCGCGATGAGATGGGAATATTGCCTGAGGCTTTGTTCAACTATCTCCTGCGGCTCGGCTGGGGGCACGGCGACCGCGAAGAAATCACGCGCGAAGAAGCAATTGCCCTGTTCGACATCGATGGAGTGGGAAAGAGCCCTTCGCGCTTCGATCTCAAGAAGCTTGAGCACCTGAATGGACAGTACATCCGCCAGGCGGACGATGCTCGACTTGCGCAGATTTGCGCCCCGATGGTCGGTGCGAATGCCGATCACAATCGTATCACCCGGGCAATGCCGGTGCTAAAGGTTCGCGCAAAGAACCTGATCGAACTCGCCGAGGGTGCTGCTTTTCTGTTCCATGAGCGCCCACTCAAGCTGACCGAAAAAGCAGCCGAGTTGCTGGATGGCGAAGCCCGCCAGCGTTTGAGCCTGCTTTCGGCGCGCCTCAAGGAGGAAAATAGCTGGACAATCGAGGCTCTCGAAGTCACTACGAAAGCATTCGCCGAGGAGCTTGAACTGGGCCTCGGCAAGCTCGCGCAGCCTTTGCGCGCAGCCCTTACCGGAACGACGACCTCGCCCGGTATCTTCGATGTTCTGGTCCTTTTAGGACGGGAAGAAGCGTTGGCACGGATCGACGCGCAGGCGGCTGCAGCGGGCTGATGGGACGCAGGGCCAGCGAGCGCAGGATTGAAGGAGAATTACGTTGGCGGACAAGAGCGCAAAGCTTGAACTGGGGGGTCAGATTTACGAGTTCCCCGTCCTTGAAGGAAGCGTTGGCCCGGATGTTATCGATATCCGCAAGCTTTACGGCCAGACTGGCGCGTTCACATTCGATCCGGGCTACAAGTCGACCGCGAGTTGCGAAAGCGCGCTTACCTATATCGACGGCGACGAAGGCGTACTTTTGCATAGGGGCTACCCTATCGGCCAACTGGCCGAACATTCCTCCTTCATGGAAGTTGCCTACCTGCTGCTAAACGGCGAACTGCCCAAGGGGGATGAGCTGGACGACTTCAGCTATACCATCACCCGCCACACTATGCTGCATGAACAACTGTTGCAGTTCTACCGCGGATTCCGTCGCGATGCGCACCCGATGGCGGTGATGTGCGGCGTGGTCGGCGCTCTCTCCGCCTTCTACCATGACAGCACCGACATTGCCGACCCGCACCAGCGCAAGATCGCCAGCCATCGGCTGATCGCCAAGATGCCGACCATCGCGGCGATGGCTTACAAATATTCGATCGGCCAGCCTTTTGGCTATCCAGACAACTCACTGTCCTACACCGGCAACTTCCTGAAGATGACTTTCGGCGTCCCGGCAGAGGAATATGAAGTAATCCCTGCAGTCGAGCGCGCGATGGACCGCATCCTCATCCTGCATGCCGACCACGAGCAGAACGCCTCGACTTCAACCGTGCGCCTCGCAGGTTCTTCAGGAGCGAACCCGTTCGCTTGCATCGCCGCCGGCAAGCTGGCCAGCTTCGTGCAAGACCTGGCGCTCATGCACGCCATGGGCATCAAGGTCGTGCTGGCACACGGTTTTCGCCCGCAGCTTGAAGAGCAGTTGCGCGCCAAGGGCCAGGAGTCCCGCTTCAGTCACGG
>JALRKY010000027.1 GCA_023260985.1 Altererythrobacter sp.
TCGATCGAATGCGCCATCGTCGATCGCGGATGGCAGGAAGGCTGGATCCAGCCGCAACCGCCAAAGCGCAAGACCGGCAAATCGATTGCTGTCGTCGGCTCAGGCCCCGCAGGCATGGCCTGCGCACAGCAACTGGCGCGCGCAGGGCACAGCGTAACTTTGTTCGAGAAGAATGACCGGATGGGCGGGCTGCTCCGCTATGGCATCCCCGACTTCAAGATGGAGAAGCACCTCATCAACCGCCGCTGCGTGCAGATGGAGGCCGAAGGGGTCGAGTTCAAAACCAGCAAGGAAGTGGGCGTCGACATTTCGTTCAAGAGCCTAGCTGAGAATTTCAACGCAGTGGTGCTGGCGGGTGGCGCGGAAGACCCGCGCCAACTGCTCATCCCCGGCGCCGAAATGCCCGGTGTGCGGCTGGCGATGGAATTCCTCACCCAGCAGAACAAGCTCAATGCGGGCGACGACGAAGTGCGCGCCGCGCCGCGCGGCTCGCTGCTCGCCACCGGCAAACGCGTGGTGGTGATCGGCGGCGGCGACACCGGCTCGGACTGTGTCGGCACTTCCAACCGGCAAGGTGCGACCAGCGTGGTCCAGCTCGAGATCATGCCCAAGCCGCCCGAAAAGGAAGACAAGGCGCTGACCTGGCCCGGCTGGCCGCTCAAGCTGCGCACCTCGTCGAGCCACCAGGAGGGCGTCGAGCGCGATTGGGCTGTGCTGGTCAAGCGCGTGCTGGGCGATGGCGAGAAAGTTACAGGGCTCGAATGCGTGCGAGTCGAATGGAAAGAAGGCCAGATGCTGGAAATCGTCGGCAGCGATTTCGTGATCGAAGCCGATCTGATCCTGCTGGCGATGGGCTTCGTCGGCCCGAAGAAGACCGGGCTGCTCGACCAGTCGGGGGTCGAACTCGACCCGAGCGGCAATGTCGCGGCCGATACGGTGAGCTACGCCAGCAGCGTCGACAACGTCTTTGCCTGCGGCGACATTCGGCGCGGGCAATCGCTGGTGGTATGGGCGATTCGCGAAGGGCGGCAATGCGCACGCGCGGTCGACGAAGCGCTGATGGGCGTGACCGAGCTGCCCCGCTAAGGGTCGGATAAACCTCTCAAAAGCTTTGCCTAGTTGTGGTAGCCATGCAATCCAGCGGATTCCCGCTGCATCAATCTGAAGCCGCATTGAACGGGTTGGCAGCGTGTTGTCGATGCCCAGTAATTGTTGTCTTCGCCAGTAAAATACTGATAAAAATTGCAAATTTTTGTTTCTTTGCCGTAAAGCGGGCTCGCAAGACAGGGGGAAAGGATGAGGGTCGCGAAACTTGCGCCGCATGCGAGCAAGGATCGAAGCAGGGCCTGGGCGGCAGGTGCTGCAATGCTCGCCCTGCCGCTAGCGACGCCCGCGCTGGCGCGCTCTTCCGAAGCCGAGCCCGCGGGCGGTTCCGGAAATTCGATCGCGATTACCGTCGGCCCCTCTGCCACCACAGCGATACCGGTCGGAAGCGCTGCGGCCCTCGACGGCACAATGCTGGCACCCGCCGCTTCGCTGCCTCCGGAAGTCCCGCATCCGGAGAAGATCAAGGCCCGCGTTGTCGCATCGCAATTCGTGGGCATGCCCGTCGCGGGCGATACCGCCGACACGCTACGATACAGCGGCCGGGTTGACGGTTATTTCGACATCAGGGGCGACGCGTTCGGGATCGACGAAAGCGTGACGCTTACGATCCGGCCCGAATACACTTGGGGCAAGGATTCGAACGGACTGATTGGGCTGATCCCCAACAACACCGCGCTGTTCCGCGGTGAAGGCAAGGACGATTTCGACCTGTCGTTGAGCGTCACCAAGCGTTGGAACTCAGGGGCGAGGCTCATCTTGGGCAAGGTCAATGTGCTCGATCAGGGCGGCAAGCTGCCCGTGGTGGGCAGCGAAGGGCATTACGGTTTCCAGAACCTCAGCATGGCATTGCCGCCGTCGGCCATCATCCCCAACACAATCACCGGCGCGCTGCTGGAAGTGCCGACCGACAAGGTACTTTACCGGTTGTGGGTGTTCGATCCGGACTCGCAATACCAGCGCACCGGTTTCGAGACGGCGTTCAAGAGCGGGGTCGGCTTTCTTGGATCGGTCACTTTCCCGGTCAAGGTTGGCGGCAAGCCGGGCTTCTACGCGCTCAAGCTATCGGGCTCGACGCGTGACGACATCAATGCCGATTCGTTGCCTGCGGCCCTGGTCCCCGCACCGGGATCGCGCTTCGGCAACTCGCGCGGCGAATTTGCCGTGGTGTTGGCAGGCTACCAATATCTTTCGGTCTATCCCGAAGCGCCGGGCAAGGGCTGGGGCATTTTCGGGCAGGTATATGTCTCGCAAGGCGACCCGACCTTCCTCGATCGTAGCGCTATGCTGGGCGTTTCCGGCAATCCGCGCTTCCGCCCGCAAGACCGCTTTGGTGCGGCATGGTTCCGCTATTCGCTCACCCACCGGCTGGTGCGCGCGCTTGCGCCGCGCGTCGCGTTACAGGACGAGGAAGGGGTGGAATTGTTCTACACGCTGGGCCTGTCGAAGCAGCTGCAGCTGACCGCCGATGTGCAGGTGATCGACAGCGCGGTGACCCGGCGCGACACCGGAGTGATCGCCGGGCTGCGATTGACAGCGAGCTTCTAGCTCACCCTTGCCCGCGCCCGCGGTCCTGCACCGCGGCGCGGCGCGCTTCGACTTCCTCGGGCGTAACTTCGGAATTAGCGGCGGAAGAAATCCGCGCTTCGAGCGCCATGCCTTCGCCGAAACTCACGGCATAACCCTCGTCGATCAGCCGCTTGTACTGCGCCAGGAACGCGAGATCGATACTCGCCATGTCGGCGGCAAGCTTGCGCGCGAAAGGTAGCAATTCCTCCGGCGCAACGACATTGTTTACCAGGCCCCATGCCCTTGCCGTATCGGCATCGAGGAAATTGCCAGTAAAAGACAGCTCCTTCGCGCGTGACATCCCGATCATCCGGCTCAGTTTCTGGCTGAGGCCCCAGCCGGGCAAGATACCGACGCGCGCATGGGTGTCGGCAAAGCGCGCATTGGTGCTTGCAACCAGCACGTCACAAGCGATCGCGACTTCGAAACCGCCGGTGATCGCCACGCCGTTGATCGCGCCGATCACGGGTTTGCGGCATTGCTCGATCGCCTTGACCGGGTTCTCGTCCGCGCCGCGCGCATTGGCAGTGCCCAGCGCGCCTTGCTGGCTGCCAAGCTCCTTGAGATCGAGCCCAGCGGTGAAAGCGCGCTCGCCCGCGCCGGTGAGGATAACGACGCGCACGCTTTCGTCCCGGTCGACCTGCCGCATCACTTGCGCCAGCCGCGCGCGCAGCGCCTTAGACAGCGCATTCATCGCTTGCGGGCGGTTGAGCGTGACCAGCGCCACGCCATCCGAAATTTCGAGCAGGACGGTCTCTTCGCTCATCTTCGTTCCTCAATCCTCCTCTTGTGCGCCGGTCGGCATCGCGCCTTCGCTATCGCATATTTCGGATTTAGGTGCAGGCGAGAGCCCGCTCGCTTCTTCGCGCGCCAGCGCCATGTCGGCGCGAAACGCCTCGTCCGATTGCAACCGGGAATAGGTCGCTGCGGCAAAGGCGCGCGCTTCCTCCGTGTCGCTGTACCAATGCACGTTGCACACCCAGCGGCTGTTGCCATAGCCGCGCCCGCGCGCCAGCAAATCCGCCGCGCGATCGGGGAAGAGGCTGGCGAGCACCATGCCCGTGCCATAGCCGATCGCCGAGTGGCCCGAGGGATAGGAGCCGTTGGCGCGCAGGAAGAGCTCGTCCTGCGGAGTGCAGGTCGGCGCATTGTTGGTCATGAAGGGTCGCGCGCGCTGGAATTGCGCCTTCACCGCGCCGGTCGAAGCGCCGAAATCGCTCGCCGCGCGGCGCAGCACATTGGCGATGCGCGGGGTCGCCGTGGCCGAGATCTTGACCCTCGCGGCGCAGGAGAAGGCGCGGCCATACCACCCCTCACCAAGGTCGGCATCGCGTGCGGCAAGCTGCCATCGGGCCGAGCCTTGCAGCGACAAGGCACGGATATTGGCCTCCTCGTCGGTCATCATGCGCGTGGTGCCCGGTTCCGGAGGAGGATGGATCAGCCTTTCGCCGCCGGGCAGCGGGCCGCCGAGATAGGGCTGGCCAAGGTCGAACTGCGGCGGCGGCTGGGTTTGCGCCTGGGGAGCTTCGGCCCCGAGCGGCGCAACTGCGCAGGCCGCCAGCAACACGCAAGCCGCAAGCAATGCCTGCCCCGCCCGTACGACTCGCATCTCGTTCATCCCTTGTCTTCCTCACCGCCCCAGTCGATCGGGCCACGTCCGTGCCGTTCAAGGAAGGTGTTTGCCTGGCTGAACGGGCGCGAGCCGAAAAATCCGCGATGCGCCGAAAGCGGGCTGGGGTGCGGGCTCTGCAGCACGAGGTGATGTCCGCCTACGCCCAACCCCCTTACCCGGCTCGCCTTGTTCTGCGCATGGCTGCCCCACAGGATGAATACCGTCGGCAGGCCCTGTCTGACCACCGCATCGACACAGGCGTCCGTGATCGCATCCCAGCCGCGCCCGGCATGGCTGCCCGCAAATCCGGATTCGACGGTGAGCGTGTTGTTGAGCAGCAGCACGCCCTGCCGCGCCCAGCGTTCGAGATTGCCGCTCAGCGGTGCATGGACGCCAAGGTCGCTCTCAAGCTCCTTATAGATATTGACCAGCGACGGCGGCACGCGAACCCCGTCGCGCACCGAAAAGGCGAGCCCGTGCGCCTGGCCGGACCCGTGGTAGGGATCCTGCCCAAGGATCACTACGCGCACCATGTCGAGCGGGGTCATCGCCAGCGCCTCCAGCCTTTGCCCGCGCGGGGGGAACACCTGCTTGCCCGCCTCCTCCTCGCTGCGCAGCCAGCCGCCGAGGCGCCGCGCTTCGGGCGTGGCCAGCACCGGCTCGAGCGCATCGCGCCAGCTGTCGGGGATTGCCTCTGCCGTCATCGAGGCACCTTACCTTGCCGCGCGCGAAGCAACCACCACCCCTTTCCCTCTTTCCCCAATCGGCCTAATGGCAGAGCGATGGCTATATATTTTCACGAAGAAGACTTGCCCGAAGGCGCACTGAGCGAAGGCTCGATCGCAGTCGATACCGAAACCATGGGGCTGATCACGCATCGTGACCGGCTGTGCTTGGTTCAGATCAGCGATGGCAGCGGCGATGAGCACCTGGTGCGCTTCGGCCCCGACAGCAACTATAACGCGCCCAACCTCAAGGCAGTGCTGGGCGACCCGAACCGGCTGAAGCTGTTCCACTATGCCCGCTTCGACTTGGCCGCGATCGAGCACTATCTCGGCGTCACCGCCGCGCCGGTGTTCTGCACCAAGATCGCCAGCAAGCTGACCCGCACCTATACCGACCGGCATGGGCTCAAGATGCTGGTCGAGGAACTGCTCGGCGAAAGCCTTTCCAAAGTCCAGCAGTCGAGCGACTGGGGCAGACCCGTGCTCAACGACGCACAGCGCGACTATGCGGCGAGCGACGTGCGCTTCCTCCACCGGTTGCAGGCCGAACTGGTCAAGCGGCTCGAACGCGAAGGGCGGATGGAAATCGCGCAGGCATGTTTCGACTTCCTGCCCACTCGCGCGCGGCTCGACCTCGCCGGATGGCCGGACCGCGACATCTTCAGCCACGAATAGCAGCGGAGGCCCCCAGCGCGGCAGTCATGGCCACCGGCGAGCGGATCGAAACCAGTGAAGCGAAGGAACTGCGCAGCAAGCGTCAGCACTTCGCCGCGCCCGGCGGTTCGCATGACAAGCTAGTGCATTTCCTCGCCCGCGCGCTGCCGATGGGGGTAGGAATCATCGCTGCATTAATGGTGATCACACCGCTTTCGCCGCGCGGCGAAGTAAGCTTCCTGCTCGATCGAAACAAGGTGGCGATGATCGACGAGCGGCTGGCAGTAAGCAATGCCATGTACCGCGGCGCGAACAACAACGGCCGCCCCTTTTCGCTGACTGCGGGCGAAGCGGTGCAGCGGTCAAGCTCCGAAGGCGTCGTCCGCATGCGCGACCTGATGGCGCAGATCCTACTGCGCGACGGCCCGGCGCGGATCAGCGCCGATGCCGGCCGCTATGAAATCGAGAGCGAAGTGGTGGCGATCGAAGGGCCGCTGCGGCTCTCGGCGGCAGACGGCTATTCGATGTTGGCGCAAGGCGTTTCAGTCGATCTCAAGCGGCACCGCGTGGTCGGCACCGGCGGCGTCGAAGGCACAGTGCCCGCCGCGACCTTCTCAGGCGACCAGCTCGAAGCCGATCTCGACAAGCGCACCATTTCCGTGAAAGGCAATGTCCGGCTAAGCATGCAGCCCGGCGAATTGAGGAAGCCCTGATGAACCGCTCGTTCTCCGCACCAGCGATCCGCTCCGCCACGCTCGGCTTCGTCCTCACGCTTGTCGCAATCGGCGGGATCGAACTGCAAGCGCAAGGGCTGGGCGGGCATGATTCGAACGCGCGAGTCGATTTCAGCGCGTCCGACCTCGACATCGATGACCGCCAGAACCGCGGCGTGCTGTCGGGCGGCGTCACGGTGGCGCAGGCCGGGCTGACGATACGTTCGCAGCGCATGATCGTCGACTATAGCGATGCCGAACGGCTTTCGATCTCGCGCATCACCGCCACCGGCGGGGTCTATGTGGCGCGTGGCGGCGAAACCGCGCGCGGCGACGCGGCAGTATACGATCTGGACCGGCGCATCATCACCATGGCCGGCAATGTCGAATTGCGGCGCGGCGGCGACCGGCTATCAGGCGGGCGGCTGGTGATCGACCTCGCCTCGGGCCGCGCCAGCGTCGACGGGCGCGGCGCCACCGGTGGTGAGGCCACTGGCGGGCAGGTGACGGGCAGCTTCAACGTGCCCCAGCGCGAACGCCAAGCCACCGAAGACGACGAGCGGTAAGCGAAGTCAGCGGCGCGCGGCGAAGCGCGCGATCTCGGTCAGTCCCTGTGCCAGCATCATTTCGGCCGCCTGGCTGTTGCCGAGCAATTGGCGATGCAATTCGATAAGCCGCGGGCCGAGCCGTTCGAGTTTGCGGCGATGCCAGCTGGCGAGCTGTTCGCGAATGTCGCGCTCGTCGCGGAAGAAGATGCCGAGCCGCGCCTTGGCCCCGCGATCGAGCCCGTCGAACGAGCCGCGCGGGCCCAGCGCCGCAGCGATCTGCGCCAGCTGCGCCGCGCGCCGCTCCACCGCCAGCAGCACCCCCACCGGGTTCATCCCGTGTTCGCGCATGCGCCGCAGCTCGCGGTCGAGCCGCCCGGTGTCGCCCTTGAGCACGGCGTTCACCAGCGGCATGAAGCCATCTTCCTCGGTCGCAGCGCCGACCGCTTCAAGGTCTTCCGCAGATAGCTGCCGCGGCGATTGCGGCGAAGCGTCGCAATAGGTCGCGAGCTTGGTGATCTCCGATTGCGCCAGCCGCACGTCGAGCCCGGCGGCGCGCGCGATCCGCTCGGCCAGGTCGCCGCCCAGCCGCAGCCCCGCCGCATCGGCCATTTGCCGCACCGAAGCCGAAACCGACGAGAGATCGGGCGGATAGAATATCGCCACCAGCGCATCCTTGCGCTTTTCAAGAAGCTTGGCGGTGCGCGACTTGTCGGTCGCGGCGGTCGCCACCACCAGCACCGGGGCAGCCGCCCCCGCCCCCGCATCGCCGGTTTCGATCAGCACCTGCAGCGCGTCATGCGCTTCATCGCCATTCGCGCGGACAAAGATGTGGCGCTTGTCGTCGAACAGCGAGCCCGAGCGCGCCTCGTCGCCCAGCAGCGCCGGATCCTTGCGCAAATCCGCGCCCGACAATTCGATCCGCTCGCCCGCTTCGGGCAGTAATTGCGCGATCGACTGCGCCGCCGCCGAAGCGCCGGCTTCATCGGGCCCGCAGAAGAAGAAGATGCCGCATTGTTCGGCGGCGCGGCGCGCATTGGAAGCGAAATCGCGTTGAGTCGCCTTCACGCCCGCCTCATTGCGGCTGGCCGGCTTCGCGCAACCTCAGCGCGATCCGGCGCACCATCCGGTCGGCCACGTCACGCGCGAGATTTTCCAGCGCAGTCTGCTCGGCGGCGATGGTGGCATATTCGCTGCTGACCACGTCGATCCCGGCATCGGAACCCGCAGTAGCATCGAGCAGGATCTCGTCGCTGGCGATATCGACCAGCTGGAAGCGCGCGCGCAGGATACGGCGTTCGCGACTGATCGTATCGTCATTGAGCACGCCGAGCGCTTCAAGCGAATCGTCGAGCATCACGTCGAGCCGATAGCGCTGCGCGGCCTTTCTGCCGGTGATCTTCAACCGGTCGTTGAGCGCATTGCGCACCAGCCAGCCGTCACGCCCCTCGATCGGACTCACTTCGACTTCGGCCAGCCCCAGCGGCACCGCCGCGCCGCCGCTGCCGGCATACATCGGCTGCAGTCCGCAGGCCGAGAGCGCCATGCTGGCAGCGAGGAGGAACAGAACGCGCATCAGGTGACGATATTGACCAATCTGTCGGGAACCACAATCACCTTGCGGATCGCAGCGCCATCGATCGAGCGCTGCACCTTCTCGCTGGCGAGCGCCATGGCCTCGAGATCTTCCTTCGAAGCGCCCTTGGGCGCGGTCAGCGTATCGCGCAATTTGCCCATGTGCTGGACCGCGATGGTCACCTGGTCGTCGACCAGCAGCGCCGGATCAACTTCGGGCCATGCGGCATCGGCGATCAACCCTTCACCGCCCCCGCCGACCGTCGACCATGCCTCTTCGGCAAGGTGCGGCATCATCGGGGCGACAAGGTGAACCAGCGTGACGATCGCGTTCGAACGGCTGGCCGAAGGCGCGGCCTTCTCGATCGCGGCGGTCAGCTCGTAAATGCGTGCAACCGCCTTGTTGAAGCCGAGCGCTTCGATGTCCTGCGCGACTGCGGCAACCGTTTGGTGCGTCTTGCGGTCGAGCGCCTTGTCTTCACCGGCATCGGCCCCGGCACCGCCCGCGCCGACTTGCCCGAACAGCCGCCACAGCCGCTGGACGAACCGCCAGCAACCTTCGATCCCGGCTTCGGACCACGGCAGGTCGCGTTCGGGCGGGCTGTCGGACAGCATGAACCAGCGCGCCGCGTCCGCGCCATAGGTATCGATGATATTATCGGGGTCGACAGTGTTCTTCTTCGACTTCGACATCTTGATGACGCGGCCGATCTCGACCGGCTGGCGGTCATCCTGCAAAGTCGCGCCATTGCCAGTGCGCTCGACCTCTTCTGGCAGGAAATAGACGGTGCGCCCGCCAACCACGCGCGAATAGGTTTCGTGCGTCACCATCCCTTGCGTGAACAGCGATGCGAAAGGCTCGGCAAAATCGAGCTGGCCGATGTGCTGCAGCGCGCGAGTCCAGAAGCGGGCATAGAGCAGGTGCAGGATCGCGTGCTCGATCCCGCCGATATATTGCTCGACCGGCAGCCACTTGGCGACTTCATCGCGGTCGAACGGCTTGTCCGCGGGCTGGCTGGCGAAGCGCAGGAAATACCACGAGCTGTCGACGAAAGTGTCGAGCGTGTCGGTCTCGCGCTCGGCGGCAGCGCCGCAGTTCGGGCAAGTGGTGTGCTTCCAGGTGGGGTGGCGCAGCAGCGGGTTGCCCGGGGTCTTGAAATCGACATCCTCGGGCAGGGTAACGGGCAGCTGGTCCTTGGGCACGGGCACGACGCCGCAAGTGCCGCAATGGATGAACGGGATCGGCGTGCCCCAGTAACGCTGGCGCGAAACGCCCCAGTCGCGCAGGCGCCACACGGTAGTGCCCTTGCCCCAGCCCTCGGCTTCGGCGCGCGCGTTGACTGCGGCCTTGGCCTCTTCCACGCTCATCCCGTCGAGGAAATCCGAATTGACGCAGATGCCGTCGCCGGTTTCGGCTTCACTCATCGGATCGCCTGCCGCTTCGGCGGAAGCGGCGATCACACGCAGGATCGGGCAGCCATATTTGGTGGCAAATTCGAAGTCTCGATCGTCATGCCCGGGCACGCCCATGATCGCGCCGGTACCATAATCCATCAGCACGAAATTGGCTATGAACACGGGCAGCGGCGCGCCGGTGAAGGGGTGGCGCGCAGTGATGCCGGTGTCGAAACCCAGCTTCTCGGCGGTTTCGAGCTCGGCCGCAGTGGTGCCGCCGCGCTTGCACAGCTCGATGAAAGCCGCCGCGTCGGGATTGCCCGCAGCGACGCCCTGCGCCACCGGGTGGTCTGCCGCGACTGCAACGAAGCTCGCGCCGAAGATCGTATCGGGCCGGGTCGAATAAACCGGCACGCGATCTCCGTTCGACAAGTCGAAGCTGAATTCGAGCCCCGTCGACTTGCCGATCCAGTTTTCCTGCATCAGCCGGACCTTTTCGGGCCAGTTGTCGAGCGCGCCCAGCCCGTCGAGCAAATCTTCAGCGAAATCGGTGATCTTGAGGAACCACTGGTCGAGCTTGCGCTTCTCGACCTCGGCGCCCGAGCGCCAGCCCTTGCCGTCGATCACCTGCTCATTGGCGAGCACGGTCATGTCGACCGGGTCCCAATTGACCTCGCTCTGTCGGCGATAGACCAGACCCGCCTTGTAAAGGTCGAGGAACAGTGCCTGTTCGTGGCCGTAATATTCGGGATCGCACGTTGCGAATTCGCGGCTCCAGTCGAGCGCGAAACCGATCCGCTTGAGCTGCGACTTCATGTTGGCGATGTTCTCGCGCGTCCAGCCGCCCGGATGCACGCCCTTTTCCATCGCGGCGTTTTCCGCCGGCATGCCGAATGCGTCCCACCCCATCGGATGGAGCACTTCATAGCCGCGCATCTTCTTGTAGCGCGCCAGCACGTCGCCCATGGTGTAGTTGCGGACGTGGCCCATGTGGATGCGCCCCGAAGGATAGGGGAACATCTCGAGCACGTAGCTCTTGGGCTTCGCCGAATTGCTGTCGGCGTGGAAAGTGCCTGCCTCTTCCCAGGCGCGTTGCCAGCGGGCGTCGGCTTGGGACGGATCGAAACGCGTGTCGGTCATGGCCAACCTGTTAGGGATTTCGCGCGCGATTGGAAGATCGCACGCTGCCGGAAAGTCGATTTGAACGCTTGCCCTGCGAAGGGCAAGGCCCGCGCGCTGCGCAGGCCTGTGTCAGCGAAATCAGGACGCCATGGTCTGGCGGCGGATCTCGCGAGCCTTGGTAAGGATGATGTCCTCAAGCTTCTGCACCGTGGCCGCCTGCACCGGCGCATCGACCCAACCGCCGGCCTGCTGCACCTGGCGGCTCGCCGCGACGCGCAGCGCATCGGCGCGCAGGTCCTGGTCGAGGATCGTCACCGTCACCTTGACCCGTTCGCCCGGGTTCGAGGGATTGGCGTACCAGTCGGTCACGATCACGCCGCCCGCACTGTCGGCCTGCAGCAGCGGCGCGAAGCTGACGGTTTCGAGCGCCGCGCGCCAGAGATAGGAATTGACCCCGATCGTGTTGACCTGCGATGCGGCAAGGTCAGCCCGCGGGCGGTCGCGCCCCGCGCATGCTCCAAGCGTGGCCAGCGCCGCACAGGCAAGCACGAGACGGGCGGGGCGGCTGGTGGCAGACACAATCAAGCTCATTGTTGCAATCGTCCTCAAACGGAAGGGGCCCTGCCGGGCCGGTTCGTCAACAGGCTCTATAGCCCTCCCTGCGCGCGCGACAAGGCGGGAAACCGGGGTGCGGTGCAGCCATGCCCGTATTTGTGAGCCGTGCACGGCTTTATGCTTGCTGATCACGTACGGGCAAGGGTCGCTTCGCATGTCCAGAAAGTGCCGAAGGCCGCCGACCAGTTCCGGCCAAGCCAAGTCATTGTGTGTTCGAGGCAACACCTTAATGCCGCAACGTAGTGGCCGGGTCACTCGGCATTGCACAATCGAGGATCGGGCTCATATTGTCATAGTTTGGTGGTCCGAGTCGTTTGCGCGCGGAAAGCGCGGTCAGCGGCGGTTCATCATGGTTGAGTTAAGTAAACCAGAACCTTTAAAGGTTCGTTCGTTTTCAGCCGGTCACGATGGTGGCCATAGAAAACAGGCAGGGGATCGAAGCAATGGCGAAGGGGCACTCAGCAAGTTCGGCGCGCAAGCTGCCCTTGCTGCTGGCTGCCGTCGGCTTGGCCTTCGGTGTACCTTCCGCGGGCCTTGCAGTCGCCGCGCTCTCTGACGGCGCGAGTGAGACCGACACCTCCCCGTTTGCTGTCTTCACCCCTTCATCGGTCGATCCACAGCTCGCTCGCCGTGTGGCACAGCGGGCCGGCGATTCGGCTATGCGTTTCACCCCGGCCGGCAGCGCGATCAAGCGTGATCGCACCGTGACGGTTGCGGTCCGCGTTGGCCAGGATATCGCTCGCGCCATATCGGTGCGTCACGCGCTCGACTTCGCTCCGGGCGGCGGCGAAAGTCTGACCAAGCTGGCGACAACCCGCTATAACCTCGGCACCGCGCGCGGCTACCAGAGCTTCAAGCGGCCCGACGCGCATGTTTCACTGGCGGGCGGCGTGCGGGACATCGCCATGCCCGATCTTTCAACATTCGAGCCCAACCTCCCGGGCGCAGCGGACAAGCCGAGCCGGTTCCAGCCGCGCATCGCGCTGGAAGGAGAGCAGGTGGCGGGCCGTTCGCCCAACACGCTTGATTCGCTTAGCGCGCAGACGGTCGATCTCGGCGGCACCTACCGCATCATCGGCAATCTCAACGTCACAGCGGGCGTGCGGCTTTCGCAGGAACGCGACCGGTTGAGCCCAATCACCGATTCGGTACAAGACAGCCAGGCAGTCTACGTCGGTACGCAGCTGCGCTTCTGACGTTTCTTGCGGGAACTGCCTTGAGCAATTCCTAATTAACGGCTCCGGCCCGCTCCCCCTTCCAGCCACCCGATAGGCTCCCCCGGCACGATATCGGGTGGCTGGAGGGGGCGGGCTGGCGCCGAAGATCCACAAACAATGAATTCGATTTCAGGACCCCGCTTCGGCGGGGTTTTTCATTTCCCTGACGAGGCAGGGCCGCTAATCCTGTACCGACAGGAAATCGGGAGACTGGGATTTGGCACGCTTAGCAATTGTCACCGGCGGGACCCGCGGCATCGGCCGCGCAATCTGCGAAAAATTGCAGGCGGACGGATTCACCGTGGTCGCGAATTATGCGGGCAATGACGCAGCCGCCGGCCAACTCAAGGCCGACACCGGGATCCGCTGCTACAAATGGGACGTGGGCGACCACGAAGCCACCATCGCGGGTTGCGCGCGCGTGGCCGAAGAAGTCGGCCCGATCGACGCGGTGGTCAACAATGCCGGGATCACGCGCGATGCCGTGCTTCACAAGATGAGCTATGACGACTGGCACGAAGTGATGCGGATCAACCTTGGCGGCTGCTTCAACATGGCCAAGGCTTGCTTCCCCGGCATGCGCGAGCGCGGCTGGGGCCGGATCGTCAACATCGGCTCGATCAACGGGCAGGCCGGTCAGTATGGCCAGGTCAATTATGCCGCCGCGAAGAGCGGCATCCACGGCTTCACCAAGGCGCTGGCGCAGGAAGGCGCCAAGTTTGGCGTGACCGTAAATGCGATCGCGCCGGGCTATATCGACACCGACATGGTCGCCGCCGTGCCCGAACCGGTGCTGGAGAAGATCATCGCCAAGATCCCGGTCGGCCGCCTTGGCCATGCCGAGGAAATCGCGCGCGGCGTGGCGTTCCTGTGCTCGGAAGACGCAGGCTTCATTACCGGCTCGACCATGAGCATCAACGGTGGCCAGCACATGTATTGATGCGGCGGCGCGAGCCGACGGGCGCGCGCTCGAGCCCTCGTTCAGTTGATATGGTATCCCACGACCTTCAGGCTATCGCCTGCCTTCTGGAGGGTGAGAGTTTCGACCACTCCGGCCTTCCCGGCGGGGCTTTCGCATTCTGGCGCGCAGCTTTGCAAATTCCCTTAGCCTGCGCTTCGCATGTGTCTTATCAACTTGCGCGTGACGCAAAACAGCCCCCCGCCCTACCATCCGCCGGTCAAGCGCTCAGTCGAAGTCGCCGGGCACAAGACCTCGATCAGCCTCGAGCCGGTCTTCTGGGACATGCTGCGCGAAGCGGCAGATGCGGAAGGTGTACCGATCAACGCGCTGGTGGCACGAATCGACGCCGAGCGGATCCGCGCGGCCAACCCGTGCGGGCTCGCAGGAGCTGTGCGCATCTGGCTGGTAAGCAGGGCCTAGAGAAGCACCCGACCGTCAGAGGCTTGCATTAGGGGTTCGCCGAAAATGGTGCTGCGGCGTGACCCGGGACGCAACGGACTTCGAGTGCGTGAGCACCAAAAGACCGGGTCATCGCAATTTAGAGCCCAGCATAGCCAGGCGCTAGTCGTCGCCGACGCGCTCGATGTCCGCCCCGACCAGCTGTAGCTTTTCTTCCAGTCGCTCATAGCCGCGATCGAGGTGATAGAGTCGCCTTACGGTCGTCTCGCCCTCGGCCGCCAGCCCGGCGAGCACGAGGCTGAACGAAGCGCGCAAATCGGTCGCCATCACTTCGGCACCGGTAAGCCGCTGGACGCCCTTGACGATGGCGGTCCGGCCTTCTGTCTCGATATCCGCGCCCATGCGCCGCAGTTCGGGCACGTGCATGTAGCGATTCTCGAAAATCGTTTCCTTGAGCACGCTGGTGCCCTCGGCCTTGCACAGCAGCGCCATCAGCTGGGCCTGCATGTCGGTCGCGAGGCCCGGATAGGGCGCGGTGGTAAGGTTTGTCGCCTTGAGCGGGCCGCTGGCGCGCACGCGGATGCCGCGCGGATCCTCCTCGACCTCGACCCCGATATTACGCAGCGCGTGGATAGTGGCAGCCATCTCGTCCGCCTTCGCACCTTCGAGCCGCACCTCGCCGCCGGTGATCGCCGCGGCGCAGGCATAGGAGCCCGCTTCGATTCGGTCGGCCATCACGCGATAGGTCGCGCCGTGCAGCCGCTTCACGCCGTGGATCGTGAGGTCGGAGGTGCCGATCCCTTCGATTTCAGCGCCCATCGCCACCAGCAAGCTGCACAGGTCAACGATTTCGGGCTCGCGCGCCGCGTTGAACAGGCGGCAGGTGCCGCTGGCAAGCACCGCTGCCATCAGCGCGTTCTCGGTCGCGCCGACCGAGACCACCGGGAAATCGAATTCGCCGCCGGGCAAGCCGCCATCGGGCGCAATCGCACGGACATAGCCCTGCGTCAGTTCGATCGTCGCGCCGAAAGCTTCGAGCGCCTTCAAGTGCAGGTCAATCGGGCGGTTGCCGATTGCACAGCCGCCCGGCATCGAAACGGTGGCTTCGCCCATGCGCGCCAGCATCGGCCCGAGCACCAGGATCGAAGCGCGCATCTTGCGTACGAGGTCGTAAGGCGCGACCGACGAAGTGATCCGCGGAGCTTCAAGGCTCATCACGCGGCCGAAATCTTCAGGCCGCGTGCCCTGGATCACCGTGGTGACGCCGAACTGGTTCATCAAATGCTGGAACCCGTCGATATCGGCGAGCCGCGGCAGGTTCCTAAGCGTCAGCGGCTCTTCAGTGAGCAGCGCGCAAGGAATGAGTGTGAGCGCGGAGTTTTTGGCGCCCGAAATAGGGATCGTGCCTTCGAGCCGGTTGTCACCGCGGATGACGAGTTTGTCCATGAAATGCCCTTAGCCAATCCTTGCGCCCGAGCAAATGGACAAGCGCGGCGAATGCGCGGCTTACTTGCGACGGAAACCTTTGGCTTCTATCGGATAACGCCATGACCTCTCGCAAACCGATCAAGAAAGCCGTGTTCCCCGTTGCGGGGCTCGGCACGCGTTTCCTGCCTGCCACCAAGGCGATCCCAAAGGAGATGTTGGCAATCGTCGATCGGCCGCTGATCCAGTATGCAGTGGACGAAGCGCGCGAGGCTGGGATCGAGCAGATGATCTTCGTCACCGGGCGTGGGAAGACGGCGATCGTCGAGCATTTCGACATGGCGTTCGAACTCGAAACCACGATGGGAGAGCGCGGCAAGGACATGGCAGTGCTCGAACCGACCCGCGCAACGCCGGGCGACATCATCACCGTGCGCCAGCAGGTCCCGCTGGGCCTTGGCCATGCAATCTGGTGCGCGCGCGCGGTCGTGGGCGACGAACCCTTCGCGATCTTCCTGCCCGACGAGTTGATGATCGCACACAAGGGCAGCACTGGCTGCATGAAGCAGATGGTCGACGCCTATGGCGAGGCTGGCGGCAACCTCATCAGCGTGCTCGAAGTCCCCCACGAAGAAGTCTCGAGTTATGGCGTGATCGATCCCGGCGCGCAGGTTTCGAGTGCACTCACGGAAGTGAAGGGTCTGGTCGAAAAGCCGCCTGTGGCCGAAGCGCCATCGAACAAGATCATCTCCGGCCGGTACATCCTGCAGCCCGAAGTGATGCGCGTGCTCGAAGCGCAGGAAAAGGGTGCCGGGGGCGAGATCCAACTGACCGACGCCATGGCAAAGATGATCGGCAACCAGCCCTTCCACGCCGTGACCTTCGACGGCAAGCGCTACGATTGCGGCAGCAAGACCGGCTTCGTCGAAGCAACTCTGGCACTGGCGCTCGAGCGTAAAGACATCGGCGCAGAGGTCCGCGCGATGGCTGAGCGGTTGCTGGCGGACTAACTGGCCACAAAACGAACCGGCAGCGTCTTGAGGCCGCCGACAAATGTCGAAGTCGCACGCTTGGGCTCGCCCGCCAGTTCGATGCACTCGATCCGGTCGAGCAAAGTCTCGAACAGGATCTTCATCTCCATGCGCGCCAGGTGCAGGCCAAGGCACTGGTGCGCCCCGGCACCGAAAGCCAGGTGGCGATTGGGAGAGCGCGCTGCGTCGAACTTGCGCGGGTTCTCGAACTGCGCCGGATCGTGATTGGCCGCGACATAGTTGATCATCAACCAGTCGCCCTTCTTGATCTGCTGACCGCCAAGTTCGACATCTTCGGCAGCGGTGCGCATGAAGTGTTGCACCGGCGTCGTCCAGCGGATCGCTTCTTCGACGATGCCCGGAAGCAGCGAGCGGTCGGCCTTGACCCGGGCCCATTGCTCGGGATCCTGCGCCAGCGCCATCATTGCGCCCGCTGTCGATGCCGAAGTGGTGTCATGGCCGGCAGTGGCAACGATGATGTAATAGCCTGCCATATCGCGCGCGGGCAGCGGCGCGCCATCGACCATGGCGTTGGCGATGACACTGGCGACGTCGTCCGTCGGGTTCGCGCGGCGGTCTTCCGCCAGCTTTGCGAAATAATCTTCGAAAGTCCGGACCGCGCCTGCGACGAGTTGCACCACCTGTTCGGGCGTCATCTGGTCGAGCCCAGTGCCCGACAGATCCTTGTCTTGCCCGCCGAACAGCTGCTGGGTGAGCATCTGCATGCGCGGCTCATCTTCCTCGGGCACACCCAGGATCTGCATCACGACATGCAAAGGATAAGGCCCCGAAACGAGCTTCACGAAATCCACTTCCGGCCCGGCGGCGACCAGTCGGTCGACCGTGGCATGGGCGATCGCGCGGATTTCTTCCTCCATCTTCTGGAGGTTGCGCGGCATGAACCAGTCCTGCGTCAGCCTGCGATACTTGGGATGGATCGGTGCATCGAACACCACCAGCGAATCGACCAGCATGTCGCTGCCGGTCGCCTGGCGCGAGAATTCGATCGCGTCGCGAAAGCTGAACACCACCGGGCGCGGATTGTTGAGGAAAGTGGCGTTGTCCTTCGAAATCCGCATCACATCTTCATAGCGCGTAACCAGCCAGAACGGATCGAACAGCTTGCCGTCATCGGGTTCGATTCGTGCCACCGGCGATTCGAGGCGCAAGCGATCGAACGTGTCGAGCAAGCCGTCCCATTCAGCATAGGAATGCGGGTCGATCACTTGCCGCGCGACGTCGGGCGGAAGGGTTTTCGCCTGGTCTGCCATGTTACGCCTGCTCCTTCGCCTTCGCGGCGTATTCATCGCGCAATTCGCGCTTGTAGAGTTTGCCATTCGCTTCGCGCGGCAACTCGGCGCGGAAGTCAAACAGCCGCGGCATCTTGATCCGCGCCAGCTGCGGCGCAAGGAAATCGCGCAGCTCCTGCTCGAACGCGGCACCGCCATCGCCAGCGACAGCGGCCATGTCGACCGGCTGGACCACCGCCACGACCTTCTCGCCCAGATCGGGATCGGGAGCGCCAATCACCGCCGCATCCATCAACTTGGCATGCGTCACCAGCAGGTTCTCGATCTCCTGCGGGTAGATGTTGACCCCGCCCGAGATGATCATGTGGCTCTTGCGGTCTGTGAGGTAAAGGAAGCCCTCTGCATCGACATGGCCGATGTCGCCCAGCGTCATCCAGCCTTCGTGATGCATCGCCTCGGCCGTCTTGCCCGGATCCTTGTGATAGCTCGGCAGGATATCGTTCTCGAAATAGATGAGCCCGTCCTGCTCTGCAGGCAGCTCCTCGCCTTCAGGGCCGCAGATGTGCAGCTTGCCATAGATCGCCCGGCCAACCGTTCCCTTGTGGGTCAACCAGTCAGGGCTGTGCACCATGGTCATGCCGATACCTTCCGATCCGGCATAATATTCGATGATGATCGGCCCCCACCATTCGATCATCGCCTGCTTGACCGGGATCGGACACGGGGCTGCGGCATGGATCGCTCGCTTGTGGCTTGAAAGGTCGTACTTGTTCCGGATCTCCTCCGGCAGGCGGAGGAAGCGCACGAAATGGGTCGGGACCCATTGGCTGTCGGTGACGCGATACTTCTCGATCGCCGCCAACGCCGCCTCGGGATCGAACTTTTCCATCATCACCACTGTGCCGCCCAGCCGGTGCACCGTCGAACACCAGCCTATCGGCGCAGCGTGATAGAGTGGCGCAGGCGAGAGGTAGACCATGCTGCCATCGCCCGGCATGCCCGCCCCCATCTGGGCCAGCGCGACCAGAGCCACCGGCGCCGCCGGATCGGGATCTTCCGGGGGCTTGGGCCGGATGCCCTTGGGGCGACCGGTCGTGCCGGAGGAATAGAGCATGACCAGGCCTGCGCTCTGGTCGGCAATCGGATCGACAGGCTGCGCGGCCAGTGCGGCTGCAAAATCCTCTTCGCCGTTTCCGTCCACCATCAGGATCGGGATTTCGGGACATTCGGCGCGCACCCCGGGCAAGACTTCGTCGAAATAATGCGACGTGATCAGCAGCTTCGCTTCGCTGTCCTTGAGGATGTAGGCGATTTCAGGCGCGGTCAGCCGGGTCGAGATAGGCACCAGCATTGTGCCCGCGCGCTGCGAGCCCCAGATCAGCGTGAAGTATTCGATTCGGTTCTCGAGCAGGACCGCAAAGGCATCGTCCGGCTTGAAACCGCGAGCGCGCAGCAGGTGTGCGAAACGATTCGATTCGGCTTCCATTTCGCCGAAGGTCATGGACGCGCCGCTGCCTGCCATGATCACGGCGGGGTGGTTTGGGCGAGTTCTTGCGTGCTCAATCGGATGCATGGGTTTCCTCTCTCCAGCGCAGCACCTTGGCCGACTGTCTGCGATTGGAAACCTAGCTAACTAGCCAAAGGCGACAAGAAAAAAGGCGGCGGGATAACCCGCCGCCATGATCGGACATCCTCTCCTCTGTCCGAATTCCGCTTCAAGGCGGACACTCTAACTGCGGCCTAGTCGCCCCCCTGGCCGCCTTCTTCGAAATTCTCGTCCAGCACCGCCAAACGCTGCTGAACTGTCGACTCCACCATATACGGAATTGGATTTACCGCAACACCTGCAATGCGAACTTCGTAATGCAGGTGCGGGCCGGTGGAGCGGCCGGTCGATCCGACGTAGCCGATGATGTCGCCTTTTTTGACCCGCTCGCCTTCCGCTACGTCGAGTCGCGAGAGGTGCGCGTAGCGGGTTTCAAGTTCAGCGCCGTGATTGATTTCGATGAACAGCCCGTAGCTCGAGAACCATTCGGCACGATCGACGATCCCGTCAGCGGTTGCGTAAATCGGCGTGCCTGTGGGCGCTGCCAAATCGATACCCTGGTGTTTGCGGCGGCCGCCGATGACCGGATGGATACGCATGCCGAAATCGCTGCTCAGCCGCGCGCCATCGAGCGGCATGCGCGAAGGAACCGAAATGGCCGTGCGGACTGTGCTGGCATCGGGGCGGGTTTCTAGCGCTTCCCAAGTCGTGAACAGCTGGCGGAAGCCCTGATCGCCGGCGATCAGCGAGTCGTCTTGCGCGCCACGCACCGTGTCGGTGATTTCGACGGCAACGGCGTTGCTGTTGGCGAGCACCGGGCTGGCGGCGATCGAAAGGCAGCCGGCAACGAGCGCAAAGCCCACCCGTAAGCCGTATTGCTTGAAATGCGATCCCACCAAAACCCGTTCCTCGCGGCAGCTCCTGAAACGAAGCCGCCTTATTTCTTAGCTAACCCGAAGGGGGGTGCCCCCGCGATCCCGGCGGAGGCCCCAATGCCCAACCGCCTTTGTGTGATGATTGGTTAAGCGGCGAAGAATTTACGAAGCAATAGCGGCGTAGAAGTCGCGCGACAGACCGGCTGCAAGACGCGCCGAGTCGTTGAACGGTGGCTTAACCGCCCCCCGAAAGTGGCGCGACACCAGCTCCTGCCAGCATTTCTGCGGAGAATCGCCCGCTGCTTTGGCCAGCGCAAGAAAGTGCTTGGTGCCGATCGCGACATGGCGGATTTCGTCGTCAAGGATTCGTTCGAGAATCCTTGCGCCATGCTCGTCGCCCTGTGCGCGAACCCGCTCGAGCGTTGCCGGCGTGACGTCAAGCCCGCGCGCCTCCAGTACCATCGGTACAATCGCGAGTCGCGCACGCACGTCATCGCGCGTTTCATATGCGGCCTGCCACAGCCCGCCATGCGCGGGCAGCGCGCCATAGTGGCTGCCCAGGCTTTCGAGTTTGCGGGCGAGCAAGGCGAAGTGCATCGCCTCATCGGCCGCGACCGAGAGGAAGTCCGACACGAATTCCTCACCCATCGCTTCCCCGAAGCGGCCCGCCATGTCGAGCGCGAGGTCGATCGCGACGAATTCGATATGTGCCAGCGAATGCCACAGGGCGATCCGCCCACGCTCCGAGCCGCCCTTCCCGCGTTTGGGCATGCGATTCGGTGGCAGAAGCTCCGGCTGGACAGGGCGGGCCGGTTCATCCGGCATAGTGACGTCAAACCGCCAGGCCAGACGCCCAAGCCACCATCTCCGCGCAACGTCGCGAGTCGCCATCGCCTTGCCGCGCGGATGGGCGGTGAGCAGCGCAGCGCGGATCGCACCGGCAAGCGAAGGCATTTCGGGTGACGTCAATCCCGCCTCACAGCGCCTTGGCAGCGGCGAGCACTTCTTCGGCGTGGCCCTTGACCTTCACCTTGTCCCACACCCGCGCGATCTTGCCGTCGCCGCCGACAAGATAGGTGGTGCGCACCATTCCCATATAGGTCTTCCCGTACATGCTCTTTTCGGTCCAGATGCCGAGCGCGTCCGACAGGCCGCCCTCGAGCGCATCGCTCGCCAGCGGCGCGGCAAGCCCGTGCTTGGCAATGAACTTGGCATGCTTGGCCGGCGGATCCTTGCTGACGCCAAGCAGCGCAACGCCCGCTTTGGCAAAATCGCCGGCCAGCGCGGAGAAATCCTTGTTCTCGGTCGTGCAGCCCGGCGTGTCGTCCTTGGGATAGAAGAACAGGACCAGCTTGCTGCCCTTGAAGTCAGACGGCTTCACCGTGCCGCCATCGAGGGTCTCCAGCGCTATATCGGGCAGGGCGTCGCCGGTTGCGGGAAATTTGCTCATTCTACCATCTCCAGTTTCAATCCGAACGCATGCTGCCATGCGGCGGCCACCGCATGGCGTGCCTCGCCCAGACTACGCAAGAGCGCGTCATAGGTTTCGCAGCGGCAAGCTCGCGCCAAGGCCTTTGCCGCAGCGGGCGGCGGTTCGGCGAGGTCGGGGGCGAGCAGCCTCGTCGAGACGAGCAGCCGCGTCATGAAGTCGTGCGCCTCGCGCAGCTCCGGTGGGAGCAACCCGGCTGCAACGAGCGCGTCGATCGCGTCAGCCAAGTTAGGCGATAGTCCCACGCCTTCGCGCAATTGCAGGAAGTGAATGATGAACTCGAGGTCGACCAGCCCACCACGTAGCAGTTTGGCGTCGAGCGGACCGCCCGGAGACTTGTGCTGGGCCATTTCGCTGCGCATCGCGAGCACCTCTTCACGCAGCTTGTGGGGTTCGCGCTCCTTCGCGAGCACTTCCGATATGATGGCTTCAAGCTCGGCGCGCGCCTCGTCCGAAGCGACCAGCACACGCGCCCGGGTGAGCGCCATATGCTCCCATGTCCAGGCATCTTCGCGCTGGTATCTGGCGAAGGCGCCGATCGTCACGCTAAGCGGGCCCTGCGCTCCCTGCGGCCGCAACCGCGTGTCGATGTCATAAAGCGCGCCATGTGCCGTCGGCACCGAAAGCGCGGCACTGAGCCGCTGCGCCAGCCGGTTATAGTAATGTGTGCCGCCAAGCGGGCGCTCGCCGTCGGATTCGACGCCGGACTCTCCGCTGAAAAGGTAAATGATGTCGAGGTCGGAGGCGTGGGTAAGCGCGCCCCCACCGAACCTGCCGAGCCCCAGCACCACCAGCTCGCTATTGGCAATGCGGCCATGCTTGCGGGCAAACTCCTCGCAAGCGGCGCGGTGCGCCACTTGAAGCGCCGCCTCTGCCGTGCGCGACAACGCGGCCGCGATGTCGAGCGGATCATGCACGGCCTGGATCAATTGCAGCCCCAGCGCGAAGCGCAGCTCACCTGTGACGATGCGGATCCGGTCAAGCTGCCGTTCGTAATCGCGCGAGGCGCCCCCCGCTTCCATCCGCGCCGCGATATCGTCGACATCGCCCGGCAAGTTGAGTGCGCTTGCGTCGATCAGCGTGTCCAGCAGTCCCGGCCGCCTTCCCAGATCTTCAGCGAGCGTGGGCGCCAGCGTGAGCACCGCCATTAATTGCTCAAGCATACCGGGGCGCGCTTCGAGCAGGCGGAAAAGGTTGATCGCGGACGATGCATTAGCCAGCACGCCTTCCCATCGTAACAGGGCCCGCTCGGGTTCGTCGGCATGCGCGAAAGCCTCGACCAGCGCGGGCAGCATCGCGTCAAATGCCTCAAGCGCGGCGGGCGATCGCAGCGACTGGTAGCGGCCATCGCGCCACTCGGCGATCCGTTCCGCCACCTTTTCAGGCTCGGCAAAGCCAAGCTTGCTAAGCCGCTGCGCAAGCGGCGCCGGGGCGGCATCTACCGGCTCGGTCTGGCTCCCGCCATCGAGCAGCCGGTCATAGGCCTGCGCTACGCGCGCTGTGATCGCCCGCAATTCCTCGACCAGAGCCGCGCCGTCCCTGAGCCCGTCGAGCCGCGCAACAGAGTCGAGTGCGGCCCCGGCAGGCAAGGCGTGAGTCTGGTGGTCTTCCAGCATCTGAAGCCGGTGCTCGATCACGCGCAGCCGGTGATACGCCTCACCCAGTATCACCGCCTCTTCTGCTTCGATCCGTCCCGCAGCGGCCAAGGCGTCGAGCGCGGCGCGGGTGCCGCGCAGGCGCAAGGAAGAATCGCGGCCGCCATGGATCAGCTGGTGAGTCTGCGCGAAGAATTCGACTTCGCGAATCCCGCCGCGCCCGTGCTTGAGGTTGAAGCCCGGTCCCACGTCGCGCGGCCCCTTGTAGTTCGAGCGAATCCGCGAGGTGAGCCGCCGGATCTCGTCGATTGCCCCGAAATCGAGGCTTGAGCGCCAGACGAATGGGCCGATCATGGCAAGGAAGCGCTCGGCCGCGGCAATGTCGCCTGCAGCCGCGCGCGCACGGATAAAGGCCGCGCGCTCCCACGCCAGGGCAGAGCTTTCGTAATGCGTCAGCGCGGCATTGCATGAGATCGCTAGCGGGCTCACTTCGCTCGCAGGGCGGAGCCGCAAGTCGACCCGGAAGACGTAACCATCCTCGGTGTTCTCCGACAGCGTCCTGACCACTTCGCGTGCATAGCGCTGCGCTGCTTCGCCGGGCTCGTCCCGCTCGCGCCGCGGCAATGTTTGCGGATCGTAGAGCAGGATCGGGTCGATGTCGGAGGAATAGTTGAGTTCGTGCGCGCCATGCTTGCCCAGCGCCAGCGCGATCATCCCCGCCGGCTCTGCCCCTTCGACCCGCCGGGTGATCGCATCGATGATCGCGATGTCGAGCGCGCGGTCCGCGAGATCCGACAGTTCGACCATGACCATGTCGAGCGGGAATGCCCCCGCAAGGTCGCCAATCGCCAGCGCGGTCGCATAGGCGAGCCGCTCGCGCCGCAATGCCAGCCCAACCGAAGCGCAATTCTCGCCTGCCCGGCGCGCCCATTCCAGCGCCGCATCGGCGTCACCGGCCTCAAGCAGCGAAGCGAGCGCCGGCTGCCGGTCGAGCGCGCGCGCAAGGAAAGGCGCCTCTGCCCGCGCCCGCGCCAGCGCATTGTGCCATTCGCTCGCCATCTGCGCTCCCTGCCCGCAGCCGCGCGGCTGCGCAAGCGCGATGGCTTGCCCCGCGCTCGCGGCTCTGCGATGGAGGCGCCGCAGCTTTCCCGAAGAGGATACACCTGACGATGATCATTCCACGCAACCGCATGTCCTCCCTTGCCGCCGTGCTGATGCTCACCGCATGCAGCGGACTCAGCGGCGATGCCGGACTGGACATTCCCAATGTTGCCGATGGAGATATTTCCGAAGCGACGATGAAGGATGTCACTCGCCAGCTGGCATCGGACAAATTCGAGGGGCGAATGCCCGGCACGGCGGGCGAGGAAAAGACTGTCGCGCTGTTGATCGAGCGCTTCAAGGCGGCCGGCCTTGAGCCAGGCAACAATGGTTCATGGGTGCAGGAAGTGCCGCTGGTGGAAATCACCGGCAAGGATTTCGCGCCGCTCACGATCAACGGCGACGGCGTGAACCTGTCGTATGATTTCGGGACCGAATGGGTTGGCGTGACCTATCGCGAAGACGCGAAGACCAGCCTCAAGGACAGTGACCTTGTGTTTGTGGGCTACGGCATCAACGCACCCGAACGCGGCTGGAACGATTACGAAGGCGTCGACGTCAAAGGCAAGACCGTGGTCATCCTGGTCAACGACCCCGATTGGGAAACGCCGGGGCTGACCGGCCCCTTCAACGGCCGCGCGATGACCTATTACGGTCGCTGGACCTACAAATATGAAGAAGCCGCCCGGCAAGGCGCTGCCGGCGCCCTGATCGTGCATGACACCGAACCGGCGGCCTATGGCTGGAATGTGGTCGAATCCTCCTGGACCGGCCCGCAAGCCTATGCCCAGCGCGGCGAGAACGCTCCGCCGCTGACCGCAATGAACGGGTGGGTGCAGAAGGACGTCGCGCGCGCAATCCTCGGCGCCGCCGGGCAGGATCTCGACGCGTTGAGCGCGGCGGCGAAGCAGAAAGGCTTCAAGCCGGTCCCGCTTGGCCTGAAGGCCGGGACCAGCTTCGCCAACGACATCCGATCCTATGCCTCGAAGAACGTGATCGGCTTGATGCGCGGCACCAAACGACTTGATGAATATGTCATCCACACCGCCCATTGGGATCACCTTGGCCGCTGCACACCCGCCGCCGACGGCGACGATATCTGCAATGGCGCGGTCGACAATGCCACCGGCACGGCCGCGCTCGTGGCGCTGGCCGAAGCCAATGCCAAGGCAGGCGCGCCTGCGCGCAGCCTAGTGTTCCTGGCGGTCACGGCCGAAGAACAGGGCCTGCTCGGCGCCAATTACTATGCCGAAAACCCCGTCTTCCCGCTGGCGCAGACGGTGGGCGGCCTGAACATGGACGCCTTCCAGGTGATGGGCGAAGCGCGCGACGTGACTGTTGTCGGCGGCGGCAAGTCTCAGCTCGACGATTTCCTCGCGGCGGGCCTCAAGGCGGTCGGAAAGGTCGCGACGCCTGACCCGAACCCCGAGGCGGGCTACTATTATCGCTCGGACCATTTCGCGCTGGCCAAGAAGGGCGTGCCGATGTTCTATTTGCGCGACGGGCAGGACCTGACCGACGGCGGCAAGGAAGCCGGCGCCGCGGCCAACTCAGACTATCGCGCCAACCGCTATCACGGCCCGAAGGACGAGTTCGACGAGAATTGGGACTGGTCGGGTGTGATGAGCAATCTGCAGCTCGTCTATCGCTTGAGCCGGATGCTGGCCGAAAGCACCAGCTGGCCCAATTGGAACGAAGGCGATGAATTCCGCGCCACCCGCGATGCGGAATGCGCGGCGAGCGCTGTCGGCTGCTGAGCCGATAACGCGCAGCTGCTGAAAACCGTCCGATGACCCGCAGTGTAATGCCGCCCGAATGGGCGCCACAGGAATGGCTGTGGATCGGCTTTCCGCATCTGGCCGAGGAATGGCCGGGCTGGCTCGAGCCTGCCCAAGAGCAAATCGCAGCCTTTGCAAGTGCCGTGGCCGAAAGCGGGCAGCAGGTGCGGCTGCTGGTGCGCGACGACGCCAATGAAGCGCGCGCGCGGGCGCTCGTATCGAGTAAGGTTACGCTTGAGCGGCGGACTTATGGTGACGTGTGGCTGCGCGACACCGGCCCGCTGGTGCTGAGCGACGGCACAGCGCTGCGCTGCCGCTTCAACGGTTGGGGCGGCAAGTATTTGATGCCGGGCGACCAGACGATCGGTGCCGAGCTGGCGCACGACGCAGGCCTGAAGGTGGTCGAATCCGACTGGGTATTGGAAGGCGGTGCAGTCGATGGTGATGGCACCGGCACGGTGCTGGCCACTGAGCAATGCCTGCTCAATCCCAATCGCAACCCGCAGCTTTCGCGAAGCGAGATCGAAGCGCGGTTGGCGTGCGACCTTGGCTTCACGCGGACGGTGTGGCTGGGCGATGGCCTCATCAACGACCATACCGACGGGCATGTCGACAATCTCGCGCGCTTCGTGGCTCCGGGCGAAGTCGTGCTGCCGCGCGCGACCGGGAACGACGATCCCAATGCCGCGATCTATGCCGATGCGAAGGCACGCATCCTCGAAGCAGGGCTCACACTGCACGAAATCCCTTCACCCGGCCTGATGACCCGCGAGGGAGCGATCGAACCTGCGAGCTATGTCAATTTTGCCATCACCACGCGTATCGTCATTGTACCGACCTTCGGCTCGCCACATGACGCAGAGGGGGTTACGGCGATCGCCGCGCTGTTCCCCGACCGCGAGACGGTGGGCTTGCCCGGCGATGCGGTGCTCGCAGGCGGCGGCGGCTTCCATTGCGCCAGCCAGCAGATGCCCCTTCTGGCGGGAATTTAACGACCCATTAGGATTCGAGCGCGCATACTCTGGCCATGTCCAAGGTCATTACCCTTACGCGCGCGGTCCGGTTGGCGGACAAGGTCGCAGAGACCCGGATCGAAGTGCTCCGCTCCATGCTGGTATGCACTTGCGCCGTGGCACTCATCGCTGCCGACCGCGCGCTTCCTTTCTGACCCGTCAGGACAGGCGCGCAAGCGCGGAGATAGCCGTGCCGCCCAGAATCACAGCCACCAGGAAACGCCAGGTCGCATCGCCGATCGCGTCCGACGCCTTTTCGCCCAGCCAGTTGCCGAGCAGGATTGCCGGAAACAGCACAATCGCGAGCCAGGCGATGCTGAGGTCGAAATGGCCCAGCGCAATGCCCGCTAGCGAGCCCGACACCGACGCGATCGTGAAAACCAGCAGCATCGAGGCCTTCACCACCTCGCGCGGGAGCTCACGCCCGACATAATAGGGCACGACCGGCGGGCCCGGCATTCCGGCGAAACCCGTCAGCAAGCCCGCAACGGTCCCCACGCCGGCTGTCGCGAACATCCCCGGCGCAGTGGATGACCTGCGCGGCAGGAAGATCGCCGCGAAGGCGAGCAGCGCTATCATTGCGATCACCAGCCTCGCCAGCGCCGGATCGGTCGCCTCCAGCAGCCACAGGCCGGCTGGGGTCGACAGCATGATGAAGCCACCGATGATCCAAGCCGACCGTTCCGAATGGCCGATCAGGTGGCGCAATTCGACCAGCCCGATCATCACCCCCAGCGCATTGGCGACCAGCACTGCATGGACGGGGTCGAGCGCCAGCGCGAGCACCGGCATCAGCAGGATCGCCATGCCGAATCCGGCAAGCCCGCGCACCACGGCGGCTCCGAAAGCGGCGCCCAGCCCGGCGAGGAGCTGCGCCGTGCTATAGGCGTCGAGCAGCTCCAAGCGGCGTTCAGGCCTGCGCGAGGTCCGGCGGCGTCGCCGCCGCCGTCAGCATGGCAATCGCGTCATCGAGGCTCATCGCCTTTTGGTGCTCGACGCCGAGCGTGCGCACTGCAACGCTGCCTTCCTCGGCCTCGCGCTTGCCCACCACCACCAGGTGCGGAACCTTCGCGAGCGAGTGCTCGCGCACCTTGTAGTTGATCTTCTCGTTCCTGAGGTCGCTGTCGACGCGGATCCCGGACGCTTCAAGCTTGGCAACCACGTCCTTCGCATAGCCGTTAGCATCGGACACGATCGTCGCCACCACCGCTTGCACCGGCGCAAGCCACACCGGCAACCGCCCGGCGAAGTGCTCGATCAAAATGCCGATGAAGCGTTCGTAGGAGCCGAAGATCGCGCGGTGCAGCATCACCGGGCGGTGGCGCTCGCCATCCTCGCCGACATAGCTTGCATCGAGCCGTTCGGGCAGCACGCGGTCGGACTGGATGGTGCCGACCTGCCAGGTGCGGCCGATCGCGTCGGTCAGGTGCCATTCGAGCTTGGGCGCATAAAAGGCGCCTTCGCCCGGCAGTTCTTCCCAGCCATATTCTTCGGTCGCCAACCCGGCATCGATCACCGCCTGGCGCAACTCGGCCTCGGCCTTGTCCCAATCCGCGTCCGAGCCGTAACGCTGGTCAGGGCGCAGCGCGAGCTTGATCTGGTAGGTAAAGCCGAAGTCCTTGTAGATCCGGTCGGCGAGTTCGCAGAACTTGCGCACTTCTTCGACGATCTGGTCCTCGCGGCAGAAGATGTGCGCATCGTCCTGCGTGAACTGGCGCACGCGCATCAACCCGTGCAGCGCGCCATGCGGTTCGTTGCGGTGGCAGCAGCCGTTTTCATAGAGGCGCAGCGGCAGGTCGCGATAGCTCTTGATGCCCTGGCGGAAGATCAGCACATGCGCCGGGCAGTTCATCGGCTTGAGCGCCATCCACTCGGCCTCGTCCGACACCAGCGGGCCTTCGTCCTCGGTGTTGGGCACTTCATCGGGGATGACGAACATGTTCTCGCGATATTTGCCCCAGTGGCCGGACTGTTCCCACTGGCGCGCGTCCATCACCTGAGGCGTCTTGACCTCCTGGTAGCCGGCGGCGTCGATCGCGCGGCGCATATAGGCTTCGAGCGCGCGCCACACCTTGTAGCCATGCGGGTGCCAGAAGACCGAGCCGTGCGCCTCTTCCTGCAAATGGAACAAATCCATCTCGCGGCCTAGCTTGCGGTGGTCGCGCTTGCCGGCCTCTTCAAGGCGCGTCAGATGCTCGTCGAGTTGCTTCTTGTTGAGCCAGCCGGTGCCGTAGATGCGCGTGAGCTGCGCATTGCGCTGGTCGCCGCGCCAATAGGCGCCCGCGACACGCATCAGCTTGAACGCCTGCGGATCGAGCTTGCCGGTGCTGGCGAGGTGCGGGCCGCGGCACATGTCGAGCCAGTCGTCACCCGACCAATAGACTGTCAGTTCCTCGCCTTCGGGAAGTTCGGCGGCCCATTCGGCCTTGAAGCTTTCGCCATCGGCCTTCCACTTGGCGATCAGGTCTTCCCGGCTCCACACTTCGCGGCGCAGCGGCTTGTCGGCGCGGATAATCTCGCGCATCTTTTCCTCGATCGCGGGCAGGTCATCCATCGAGAAGGGATCGCGGCTGGCGGGCGCCATCACGTCATAATAGAAACCGTCTTCGGTCGCCGGGCCGAAGGTGATCTGCGTACCGGGCCACAGCGCCTGCACCGCTTCGGCGAGCACATGGGCATAGTCGTGGCGAACCAGCTCGAGCGCATCGGCCTCGTCGCGCGCGGTGATCAGCGCCAGCTCGGCATCGCCATCGAAGGGACGGCCGATATCGCGCACTTCGCCGTTCACGCGCGCTGCCAGCGCCGCCTTGGCCAGGCCCGGGCCGATCGCAGCAGCGACGTCCGCCGGGGTCGAACCCCGTTCCATTTCGCGCACCGAACCATCGGGCAGGCTGATCTTGAGCATTTCCGTCATCGAATTCGTCCGTTTCCTTGTCGCGCGGCGCTTGTTGCGGCTCGCACTTGGCGGCGCCATGGCACAGAGCCGCGCGCGCTTGAAGAGCGGTGTCGGTCAATTTGCAAATTTTCGGGAGGCTGACACCCAGGCCACCCGAAACCGGGTGGCGGGATCTGCGATTAACGCGCGACCATCCGCCCCCGGGCATCCGAGGTGGTAGTGGTCACTGTAGTGGTCAGCAGCTTTGCCATACGCGCCCATTAGCAGGGTAATGGTTGCGAGTCACTTACTTCGGCAACCGACCCTACTTGCTTTCGCCTCACGCTGGAAAGCTAGGCAGAAAGGGCCTGCGAGCCGGCTTCGCTCACCATGCGATGCGTTCCCGCAAGCCGCGTGGAGCGCTGGCGGATGGTGTCCACGAAGCGAAACTCGTTGCTCGCCGCTCCCGGCGTCAATTCGAGCACCATATAGCCGCGCTGCGAAGTATCCGCCCATTTGAGCTGCGGGCTCGCGGCAACGACCATTTTCGCGAAATCATCCGGCTTCAGCATAGGCAGCGAGCTTTCGAGGCCCGGTGAGGCAACCGACTGCACGCCGAACTCGACGCCCGCTTTCGTGCCGTCATGTTCAAGCTCGAAGGCCCAGGCATTGTGTGTATCGCCAGCGAGCACCACCAAATTCGCGTCTGCGACAAGCGAAGCCTCAAGCAGCCGCTCCCGGGCTGCCGGATAACCGTCCCACGCATCCATGTTGGAGGGCAGGCCCACCTTGCTGGCCAGTCCCGCAAGCGTTACCCGGCGGCGGGCATAGTCGGGCACGCCATCGCCAAGCCCTTCGGCGAGGCCCGGCGGGCTCAACAGCGGGCCCATCAGCACTTGCTGGACCAGCACCTGCCATTGCTTGCCCGCGCCGCGCGACGCCTTGAGCCCTTCGCCGAGCCAAGCCTCCTGCGCCGCGCCGAGCAATTGTCGCTTGGGATCGGCATAGGGGCCGTCGCGAAACGCCGTCAGCCCAGCGGCCACCTGTTCGGGCGACTTTGCCCCGGCAACGACAGCGCCAAGATCGAACTGCTGCTCGCGCCCTTCCAGCCGCGTATCGAGCCGGAACAGAGTGGCGAGATCGCCCACCTCATATTGCGTATAGGTCTCGTCCGACACCGGCAGCCATTCGCGCCAGGCGCGCTTGGCGGCAGCCTTGCGCATTTCCCAATCGCCTTCGCTGTCGCTCTGGTGATTCTGCGCGCCGTCCTTCCAGCTGTCATTGGCGGTTTCGTGATCGTCCCAGATGCAGATCATCGGCAGAGACTGGTGGATGCGCCGCAGATCGGGATCGCTGCGATAGGTAGCGTAGCGCAGCCGGTAGTCCGCCAGCGCAACGATCTCGCCTTCGGGCCAGAGCAACCGGTCCGGGTGCGCTTCCTGCGCGGACGGATAGGTGCCGCGCCCATATTCGTAGATATAGTCGCCGAGGTGCAGCGCCAGCTCGACATCGTTCGCTTCGGCGGCGTGGGCATAGGCGTTGAACCAGCCGAATCCGTAATTCGAGCAGGAGAACACGGCCATGCGGAAGCGATCGAGCTTGCCTTCGGGCAGGGTGCGGGTGCGGCCGACATCGGACATCGACCCATCCGCCGCGATGAAGCGGTAATAATACCATTGCCCGCTGCGGAGGCCGTCAGCCCAGGACTTTGCGCACCAGTCGCTCTCGGCTCGGGCCAGCGCACTGCCTTCTGCCACCACATTGGTG
This sequence comes from Altererythrobacter sp., assembly GCA_023260985.1. Classification (GTDB taxonomy): domain Bacteria; phylum Pseudomonadota; class Alphaproteobacteria; order Sphingomonadales; family Sphingomonadaceae; genus Erythrobacter. The sequence continues at coordinate 31,952 of JALRKY010000027.1, forward strand.
AAACCGGCATCCTCGCTGACTTGCCATTCGAGCGCCACGTCCTGCTGACCGACATAGCGGGTCCACAGCAGCGCCTTGTCCGGACCGGGCTCACCGCTGGCGACGCCATGAGTGAAACCCGTGCCGAAACTCTGCGCGGCGAGCGGCGCAGCAGCGCTTGCGGCTGCCAGCCCGCCGAGCCTGAACAGATTGCGCCGGGTGAGTTGTGCGGCGGGAAGCATAGGCGAAGCGGGGGTGTCGTTCTTGATCATTGGATGGCGATACGCCGCGGGAATGGCGCGTCAATGACAATCTCAAGCGCGCAGCCCCTTGCGCTGGAGCCAGGGGCGCGGGCATGAAGCGGGGCATGAACGACATCCAGTTCCACTCGATGCTCGATGGGCGCCGCATCGCCTATCGCTTCACGCCCGGCACCGGCCCCGCGCTGGTGTTCCTGCCCGGCTATATGTCGGACATGGAAGGCGGCAAGGCGACCGCAGTGTTCGATAAGGCACGCAGCGAAGGACGTGCCTGCCTGCTGCTCGATTATTCGGGCTGCGGCGCGAGCGACGGGGACTTTGCCAATGGCACATTGTCGCGCTGGCGCGACGAGGTTGTGGAGCTGGTCGGTGCGCTCGTCGATGGCCCGGTGGTCCTGATCGGATCGTCGATGGGTGGCTGGCTCATGCTGCTCGCGGGCAAGAAACTGGGCGAAAGGCTGGCCGGCCTGGTCGGGATTGCCGCCGCGCCCGACTTCACCGATTGGGGGCGCAGCGAGGCCGACAAACAGCGTCTGGCTGTCGGCGAGACCGTGCTCGACGACAATCCCTATGGCCCCGAGCCCACGCCGATGCACCCGGTCTTCTTCGCTGACGGGCAGGGCCAATTGCTGCTCGACAGCGAGATTCCGCTCGATTGCCCGGTGCGGCTACTCCACGGCCAGCACGACGAGGATGTGCCGTGGGAAATCAGCATGCGGCTGGCGCAGGCGCTCCGTTCGGACGATATACAGGTAACGCTCGTCAAGGACGGCGACCACCGCCTGTCGCGCGACAAGGACATCGCCTTGCTGCTGCGCCAGGCATGGAGCCTGTTCGACTAGGAAATGCCCGCAATGCCCCTAACCACCGCGCTGCTTCCGCTGCTAATTCAAGTCGGGTTCGATCCGACACGGGGCGCGATTCCCGACTATTCGGCCGAAGTGCAGGATCGCCCGCCGCGCGCCTCGTCGGTGATCGATGCCCCGCAACCAACCAGCTGGCTCGGCCAATGCCTCGCTCAGCTCGACGAGGATCCGGCACGCGCGCATGTGCAGGCGCAGATTCGCCGCGACACGACTTCCGGCGACGAGCGTGTCTACGCCAATCACTGCCTGGGGCTGGCTTCGACCGAGCTCGGCCGCTGGGAAGAGGCGCGCGCCGCTTTCACCGCTGCCCGGCAGGGAACTCCGGATGACGATCCGCGGCTGCGCGCCCGCTTCGGCGCGATGGCGGGCAATGCCGCGCTGGTAACCGGCGACATGGCGGGCGCACTCGACCTGCTCGACGCCGCGCGCACCGATGCCATCGCCGCACAGGCTGGCGGCCTGCAGGCGCTGATCGCGCTCGACCGAGCGCGGGCACTGGTCGGCGCGGGCGAGCTCGAAGCCGCTGAAGCGAGCCTTGCCGAAGCACGCCAATTGCAACCCGAAGACAGCGAGACACGGCTGCTTTCAGCCACGCTGCTGCGCCGGATGGACCGGCTCGAAGCAGCCCAGGCGCAGATCGAAGAGGCCGCGCGGCTCGCTCCGCTCGATCCGTCGATCGGGCTCGAGGCAGGCGTGATCGCCATGCTGTCGGGACGCGAAGCGGCGGCGCGAACGAGTTGGCAATCGGTCATCGATATCGACCCGCAAGGCGAGGAGGCCGGCACTGCGAAGCGCTATCTCGAACAGCTTGGGCCACCCGCCGCGCAGGAACCGCAGCCATGACTGCGCTTTCCGTGCTCGACCTCGTCCCCGTGCGCGAAGGCGGCACCGTGGCCGAGGCCCTTCAAGCCGCGACCGAGCTGGCGAAGGCGGCGGAACGCTATGGCTACAGGCGTTTCTGGGTGGCCGAACACCATGCGATGGACGGAATCGCGGGCGGCGCGACCTCGGTCGTGCTGGCGCATCTCGGCAATGCCACCAGCACGATCCGGATCGGTTCGGGCGGCATCATGCTGCCCAACCACACGCCGTTCCAGATTGCCGAACATTTCGGCACGCTGGATGCGCTGTTTCCGGGGCGGATCGATTTGGGCCTAGGCCGCGCGCCCGGCGCCGGGCCGGAACTGCAGCGCGCGCTGCGCAAGAATTTGCACCAGGCCGCCGAGATGTTCCCTCAGGACGTGCTGGAACTGCGCGCACTCATCACCGGCGATGTCGAACTGCCGATCCATGCCACCCCGGGGCTCGGCGCCAATGTCGAATTCTGGATGCTCGGATCGAGCCTGTTCGGCGCACAGCTAGCGGCACGGCTGGGGATGCCCTATGCCTTCGCGGCGCATTTCGCACCCGACCAGCTCAACGACGCGCTGGCGCTCTATCGCCGCGATTTCCAGCCGTCCCAACAGCTCGATCGCCCGCATGTGATGGTGGCGATGAATGTTTTTGCGGCGGAAACCGATGCCGAGGCCGAGCTGCTCGCCACCAGCCAGCAGCAGAGCTTCGTGCGCTTGCGGACCGGCAATCCCGGCAAGCTGCCGCCGCCGGTCGAAGGATATCGCGAAGCCCTGCCTGCAAATGCGCAGGCGATGCTCGACCATCTGGGGCAAGCTACGGCAGTTGGCAGCGTCAGCACCGTGCGCGCGAAAGTGGCGGCTTTCATCGAACGCACCGGGACCGACGAAATCATCGTTTCGGGTGCGACTTTCGATCCCGCAGCGCGGATCCGTTCGCTCGAGCTGACCATGGAGGCGATGCGTTCCTGATCTCACACGCTTCGCGCCGGCGCCGTAAGGGAAAGGCCATGCAGATCGGGCCATTCTGTTGTACTGATGAGCACGCCTGCAGGGCGATTTTGTCGCTTGCGGGTGCGCAGCCATGAGCCTATCGACGCATGATTGCTACACGAGAAGAGAATAAAATTTCTCTCGCAGGGGAAGCAGGGCGATGGCTTCGAAGACCAGTGCTGTTCCCGGGAAATCTGCCAAGGCGGCCGCTGCGCCTCCAGAATCAGCCATGGCGACAGAGCTTGCGCGGTACATGCGCAATTCGATCCTTCCCGGCGACACGCCCTTCTTGCCAAATTCGCTGAAGCGGGCCGCCCAGTTCGTTCTCGACTCCGCGAGCGTGCGCGAGGCCGGTCGGTCGGCACTGTCGATGGTCTCGATCGCAGGGGACCGCCGCTGCCTGCGGATCGCAGTGATCAATGACGATATGCCTTTTCTGGTCGATTCTGTCGCCGCCGCCATCGCAGCGCAGGGCCTGGCAATTGACCGGCTGGTGCATCCGGTGATTTCGGTAAAGCGTGATGCGACTGGGAAGCTTACCGCCTTTCCGAAAGACAAGGAAGCCGAAGGCGCGTCGCGCGAATCGATGATTTATCTCGAAACCGAGCGGGTCGATGCACGCCAGCGCCGCGAGCTCGAGAAACGGCTGCGGGCAACGCTGACCGATGTCCGCGCCGCGGTGCAGGACTGGACAAATATGCAGGCTGCGATGGCCGAGGACAAGGCCCGACTGAACAATCCGGAGAACGTCGCGCTGCTCGAATGGTTCAATTCGGGCATGCTCACGCAACTCGGCCACCTTACTCGCAAGCGCGGTGGCGGCTATTCCAACCTGCTTGGCATCTGCCGCAAGAGCGCCCGCGATCTGCTGGCCGACAATTCCTATGAGCGCGCCTTTGCCTGGTTCGAGCAAGGGCATCAGGACGGCAGGCTGTGCGAACTGCTGATCGTCAAGTCCAACCGCGTCGCGAATGTCCATCGCCGGGTGCCGCTCGACCTCTTCATCGTGCCGATCCGCGAGAACGGGAAGATCACTGCGCTTTCGGTCCACGCCGGCCTGTGGACCAGCGCCGCTCTGGCAAGCCCCCCCTACCAGATTCCCCATTTGCGTCGTGCACTGGGCGAAGTCGCCGACAAACTCGGCTTTCGTTCGGGCGGCCATGCCGGCAAGGCGCTGGTCCATGCCTTCACGGCACTCCCGCACGATCTCCTGATCGGGTTCAAGCCCACCGACCTTGAGCGCATTGTGACCACCATGATGAGCCTGGTCGACCGGCCGCGCCCACGCCTTGCGCTGGTAGAGGCACCGCTCGCCCGCCACCTGTTTGCCTTCGTGTGGTTCCCGCGGGACATGGTTTCGACCCAGGTCCGCCAGCAGATCGAAGGCATGCTGACTCATCAAGAGGGCATTGAACTGCTCGACTGGAGCCTCGAAGTCGAAGGCGGCAATTTGGCGATGCTGCGCTTCGTGCTCGATATCCGCTGCTCAACTAGCCCGCTCGACGAAGCCTTGCTCGAAACGCATCTGCAAGACATGTTGCGCGGCTGGGGCGAGGCGGTCGAACAGCACCTGGCGCAGATGGAGGATCCATCCCGCGCTGCCGCGATTGCGGCGCGCTATGCGCCGGCATTCCCGGTCAGCTATCGCACCGAACATGGCGCTGCCGAAGCGGCGATCGATATCTGCCGGTTGCGCAGGCTGATCGCCAATGAAACGCGCGCGCGCGACGCGCGTCTTTGCCACCTGCCGGGCGATCCCTCGGTCCAATTACGGCTAAAGGTATACCAGCAGGAAGGTGCCTTGCCGCTGTCCGACGCCGTCCCGGCGCTTGAGAATTTCGGTTTCCGCGTACTCACCGAAGTGCCGACCTCGCTCGACCATGGCGAGCTCGGCACGATCCACGATTTCACGCTCAGCCTGCCCGACGGCGAAGATGGAGAAGCGCTGCTTGCGCGCGCCGCAATCATCGAAGATGCGATTGCAGGGGTGCTCAGCGGCGAAAGCGAAAACGACCCGTTCAACCGGCTGGTGATCGGCACCGGCTTGCTGGCGCATCAGGCGGCCTGGCTGCGCGCCTTCTATCGATATTTGCGGCAGGCCGGCATCAGCTACACGATCTATACTGTGGTAGATGCCTTGGCGCAGGCCCCGCAGGTGACGCGCGAGATGATCGCGCTGTTCCGCGCGCGCCACGATCCAGATTTCGGAAACGACCGTGAAAAGGCGGCCCAATCCGCACGCGACGGAATCCGCCGAGGTCTCGCCAAGGTCAGCGCGATCAACGACGACCGCCTGTTGCGCCTCTACCACGCGCTAGTCGAAGCGATCCTGCGCACCAACGCTTTTGCCCCGGCGGCTGAGGAAGCGCTGGCATTCAAGATCAATTCCTCGCTGGTGCCCAACCTGCCGAAGCCCGTGCCGTGGCGCGAGATCTGGGTGTATTCGCGCCGTGTCGAAGGCATCCATTTGCGCGCGGGCCCGATCGCCCGTGGCGGCCTGCGTTGGTCCGACCGCCGCGACGACTTCCGCACCGAGATCCTCAGCCTGATGAAGGCGCAGAAGGTCAAGAACGCGGTAATCGTTCCTTCAGGCGCAAAGGGCGGCTTCTATCCCAAGCTGCTGCCTTCGCCGCAGAAAGACCGGGCTGGCTGGGCCGCAGAAGGCCAGGCCAGCTACGAAGTGTTCATCCGCACGCTGCTGTCGGTCACTGACAACCTTGTGCGCGGCAAGGTTGTACACCCTGAGCGCGTTCAAGTGCTCGATGGCGAAGACCCCTATTTCGTGGTCGCTGCCGACAAGGGAACGGCGCGCTTTTCGGACGTCGCCAATGGCATCGCGCAAGCACACAATTTCTGGCTGGGCGATGCTTTCGCCAGCGGCGGCTCGAACGGCTACGACCATAAGGCGATGGGCATCACCGCCAAGGGCGCCTGGGTGTCGGTGCAACGCCACTTCCTCGAAATGGGCGTCGACGTGCAGCGCGATCCGGTCCGCGTGGTCGGCTGCGGCGACATGTCGGGCGACGTGTTCGGCAATGGCATGCTGCTTTCGAAGGCAGTCAAGCTGGTGGCCGCATTCGACCACCGCCACATCTTCATCGATCCCGATCCCGATCCGGCGAAGAGCTGGAAGGAACGCCAGCGGCTCTACGACCGCCCGGCTTCAAGCTGGGAAGACTACAAGGCGGACCTGATCTCGAAGGGCGGCGGCGTCTATCCACGAAGCGCGAAGAGCATCAAGCTGTCGAAGCAGGCGCGCAAGGCACTCGATATCGAAGCGATCGAGCTCGATCCCGATGCGTTGATCAGTGCGATCCTGAAGGGCCCGGTGGACCTGATCTGGTTCGGCGGCATCGGCACCTACATCAAGGCCGAAAGCGAAAACAACGTCCAGGTCGGCGACCCGGCCAATGACGCGCTACGTGTCGATGCCGGGCAGCTCCGCGCACGGGTGATCGGCGAAGGCGCCAACCTTGGCGTGACACAGGCCGGCCGTATCGCCTTCTCCCTCAAGGGCGGACGCATCAACACCGACTTCATCGACAATTCGGCGGGCGTCGATTGCTCGGACAATGAAGTCAACATCAAGATCGCGCTGGCCGCCGCCGAACAGGCCGGCAAGCTGACGCCGAAGAAGCGCAACAAGCTGCTCGAAGACATGACCGACGAGGTCGCGGCCATCGTGCTAGAAGACAACCGGCTTCAGGCACTGGCGCTGTCGATCGCCGAAATGGGCGGGGTGCAGGCCACCGCTTCGCATGTCCGCCTGATTGAGAAGCTCGAGGAGATGGGCGCGCTTGATCGCAAGACCGAAGGGCTGGCCGATCACGATACCTTCTCGCGCCGCGCGAGCGAGGGCAAGGGGCTAACCCGCCCCGAGCTGGCGATCCTGCTGTCATCGGCCAAGCTGGTGCTGCAGGATGCGATCGAACAAAGCGAGCTGGTGCGTGAAAAGGCACTGGAACCGCTCCTCATCGGCGCTTTCCCGCAAGCGCTCCAGCATTCCTACCGCGCGGAGATCCTCGGTCACCGCCTGCGCAACGAGTTGATCGCCACCAAGCTGGCCAATCGCATTATCAACCGCATGGGGCTGATCCATCCGTTCGAACTGGCCGAGGAGGAAGGGGTGAGCCTGGCGCAGGTCGCGTCTGCCTTCGTGGCGGTCGAGGATTTGTTAGGCGTTGGTGGAATCTGGCCTGCAATCGAAACCGCCGACATGTCCGAAACGGCGCGGCTGACGCTGCTCGAACGGGCCGCCGCCGCAATGAGCTCTCACATGGCAGACCTTATTCGCCATAGCGGCGCGAGCGTCGCTCCGAGCGAACAGGTCAAGGCGCTGGGCAAGGGCATGGCCTTGCTCGAACAGCATTCGGAACAATTGCTCTCGCCCGCAATCCGCCGCCGCTCGGCGCAATTGTGCGAGCACTTCGTCGACCTTGGTTCGCCGCGCACGCTCGCGGGCAAGGTGGCCCATCTGTTCGAGATCGACGGTTCGATCGGCCTCGCCGGGCTGGCGCGCGACAGTGGCATCGCGCCGCATGTGCTGGCGCACGCCTTCATCGAGCTCGGGGCAAGGCTGGGGCTCGACTGGGCGCAACAGACCGCCGAGGACATGGCGCCTTCCGATCCGTGGGAGCGCCTGCTGGTCAACGGCCTAGCGCGCGACTTCCAGCACATGCGGCTCGATTTCCTGCGGCGGCGGGCCAATCGCAAGGCGGGGCCGGCGGGTGCGGTGCAGCAATGGCTCGAACAGCATGAATCGTCGGTGTCCCAATTCCGTTCGATGATTGGGCGCGCGCAACTACACACGCCGGTTGCCCCGGCAGTGCTGGCGCAGATCGCGATCCAGGCACGCAATCTGCTCGAACGCTGAGCGCTCGCCACGCATTGCAGACTTGACGGCGCGGGCTTTTGCAGCGAGCCAGTGCCGCCATGGATAAAGCAGACGTCGTGATCGTGGGTACGGGCCACGGTGCAGCGCAGGCGGCGATCGCGCTGCGCCAGCAGGGGCATGATGCAACAATCATAATGGTGGGGCGCGATTCCGAGCCCCCCTATGAGCGCCCGCCGCTTTCCAAGGAATACCTTGCCGGGGAGAAACCGTTCGAGCGGATCTTGATCCGCCCGGCGCAGTTCTGGGCAGGCAAGAACGTCCAGCTGAGGCTGGGTCACGCGGCCACCGAAATCGACCCGGCAGCACACGAAATCGGGCTCAGCGACGGGTCCAGGATCGGCTACCGCAAATTGGTGTGGTCAGGCGGAGGCAACCCGCGCCGCCTTTCGTGCGCCGGAGCGACCCTCAAGGGCGTGCATGCGGTGCGCGACAAGCGCGACGTCGATGCGATCATGGCGCAGCTTGACGACGGCACGAAACGCTTCGTGGTGATCGGCGGCGGCTATATCGGGCTGGAGGCGGCTGCCGTGCTGCGCAAGCTCGAGTGCGAAGTGACGCTGCTCGAAGCCTTGCCGCGTGTCCTGGCAAGAGTCGCAGGCGAGGAATTGTCGCGCTTCATCGAAAGCGAACACCGTGCACGTGGCGTCGACCTGCGGCTGGGCGCCATGGTCGAAGCGATCGAAGGCGAAGACGACCATGTCACCGGGGTCCGGATAGGCAGTGGCGAAACGATCCCCTGCGATGCGGTGATCGTGGGGATCGGCATCGTGCCCGCTGTCGGCCCGTTGATCGCCGCCGGTGCGGCGGGATCGAACGGGGTCGACGTTGACATGTATTGCCGCACCACGCTCGATGACGTTTTCGCGATCGGGGACTGTGCCGCGCACGCCAATCCCTTTGCCGACCAGGCCGTGATCCGGCTCGAATCGGTGCAAAACGCCAATGACATGGCGAACACCGTCGCGCTTGCGATTATGGGCGACAAGCAGCCCTATCATGCGCTGCCGTGGTTCTGGTCGAACCAGTATGACCTCAAGCTGCAGACCGCCGGCCTGTCGGTCGAACATGACCAGACAGTGTTGCGTGGCGATCCGGCCGAGCGGAAATTCAGTGTGGTCTATCTCAAGGAAGGCCGCCCGATCGCCTTCGACTGCGTCAACAACACCAGAGATTACGTCCAAGGGCGCAAGCTGATCGAAAGCGATGTGCGCAAAGTTGACCTAGCTTTGCTGGCGGACCCTGAAGTGCAGCTCAAGGAGCTGCTCTGAGCCTTTCTGCGGCCCATCCGGCGGCCTCCGCCACCACCGGATCGGGATCGCCCATTAAGGGCTCCACTTGCGCCAGCAACGAAGGGTCCGCGCTGTTCCCCGCGGCGTAGAGGCAGTTGCGGACGAAGCGATTGCGCCCGATCCGCTTGATCGGCGAGCCAGAGAAAAATGCACGAAAGCCCGCATCGTCGAAGGCCAGGAAATCGGCAAGGCGCGGCGCGACAAGTTCCGCGCGCGGCAGGAAATCGCGATTGGCATGCGCCGCCGAAGCGAACTTGTTCCACGGACACACGCTAAGGCAATCGTCGCAGCCATAGATGCGGTTGCCCAACGCGCTCCTGAATTCTTCTGGGATCGGCCCCTTGTGCTCGATCGTGAGATAGGAAATGCAGCGCCGCGCATCGAGCCGGTAAGGCGCGGGGAATGCTGCCGTCGGGCACGCCAGTTGGCAGGCATCGCACGAGCCGCAACGGTCGCCATGCGGCGCATCGGGTTCCAGTTCGAGCGTGGTGTAGATCGCCCCAAGGAACAGCCAGTTGCCATGTGTGCGGCTGACCAGATTCGTATGCTTGCCTTGCCAGCCGAGCCCCGCCGCCTGCCCCAACGGCTTTTCCATCACCGGCGCAGTATCGACGAAGACCTTCAGCTCGGTGCCGGGCGCTTGTTCCACCAGCCAGCGTGCCAGCGCCTTGAGCCGTTTCTTCACCGTGTCATGATAGTCTTTCCCGCGCGCGTAGACCGAGATGCGCGCTTTCTCCGGATAGGCTTCGAGCGCCAGGGGGTCGTCCGCAGGGGCATAGCTCATGCCCAAGGCAATCACGCTTTTCGCTTCGGGCCAGAGCGATTGCGGCCCGCGCCGCACATCGGCCCTGCTCTCCATCCACTCCATCGTGCCGTGTAAGCCCTCGCCCAGCCATTCGTCGAGCCTGCGCGCGGCAAGCGGGTCGTCGCGCGCCGGGGCAATGCCGATCGCCACGAAGCCGAGCGCCCTAGCTTTCGCCTTCAACCTTTCCGCCAGGCTGGCATTTGTTGCGACGTTAACCACGCTTGGGGTTGCTCCCGTTTAGCCCTCACAGTTAACAGGGCTCGATGGAAAATGCGTTTGGCGACATGGCGGTAGGCGATCAGGCACAGCTGGGCAATCGCGCCGATGCGGCGCGCCCGCTCGCGATCGTCGCGGGTTCGCTCGAGGAGCCGGCACTTTTCGGCACGCCCGGGCAGGTCGCGCGCTGGGAAGGGCCGGTGGCGCTGCTTGCTGCCAATGCCGCCGCATCCGAACCCGTCAGCCTGCCGACGGTAGAATCGCAGCTGGTTACCACGACCGCAGTGGCGGTGCGGAGCGACCGGATCCGCACTGCGCAGGCCGCGCAGATGATGCTGTTCCTGCTCACCATGCTGCTCGTAGGCATGGTGCTGTCAAACCTCGTCGAAGAAAAGGCCAACAAGATCATCGAAATCCTTGCCGCCGCGATCCCTATGGATGCGTTGTTCCTGGGCAAGCTCTTCGCTATGCTGGCGGTCTCGCTGGTCTGGAGCGGCGTATGGGGCGCGATCGGCTTTAACCCCGCCAATCTGCCCGCGCCCGCGGTTGGCTGGCCGATGTTCGTCCTGCTGGGCGTGCTCTATTTCGCGATGGCCTATTTGCTGCTCGGGGCGCTGTTCCTGACCATCGGGGCGATGGCGGCGACGGTGCGCGAGGTCCAGACGCTGTCGATGCCAGTCACCATGATGCAGCTGATAGTGTTTTTCCTTGCTGCCTATGTGATCACTCAGCCCGGTTCGGCGCTGGAGATGCTGGCCATCGTCTTCCCGCTTAGCCATGCTGGCGCGTACGGCGCTGCAGGAGACATTGTGGGTCCACGCCGCGGCGCTTGCCTGACAGGGGCTGATGGTGGCGCTGATCGTCAAGGGCGGCTCGACCCTGTTCCGCCGCCTCGTGATGAAACCGGGCGCAGCGGGGCGCGACCAGCCGGCCCGGCGCCGCTTCGCATTAGGGAAGCGAGCGGCCGATGCCGCAAAATAGGTTCCGAATCGCAACTCACTATTGACATTGCTGTCAATAGCGGCAGGATGGAGCCAGAAATGCAGCGGCCGACAGAGTCGCTCAGCACGGAGAGAAGAATGGCCTCGATCGCCCCCGAACGCCCGCAAGTGCGTCGCTCGCCCACCGCCTTCGAGGCTTTGCGCGAACATTTGAAGACGCATCCTGACGAACGGCTGGTGCACACGCACAAGTGGGACGTGAGCCGCTCCGACATCTATTTCGAGGATACCTGGCAGCCGATCTTCAAGGAAATGCGCGAAGCAGGTCCGCTGCATTACATCCCGGCAAGCCCCTTCGGCCCCTATTGGGCGGTCGTGCAGCACAAGGCGATCCAGCATATCGAGGCCCTACCTGAAATCTTCTCTTCCAGCTGGGAGCATGGCGGGATCACCATCCTTGAGCGGCTAAGCGAGGAAGAGCTCGCGGCTCGTGGCGCCGAGCGCCGCGAACTGCCGATGTTCATCGCGATGGACCGGCCGCAGCACACCGGCCAGCGCCGCACCGTTGCACCCAAATTCACCCCCAGCTCGATCACCGACATGGAAGCGGAAATTCGCCAGCGCACCGGCGAATTGCTCGACACACTTCCGCGCGGCGAAGTGTTCGATTGGGTCGACAAGGTCTCGATAGAACTGACCACCGGCATGCTGGCGATCCTGTTCGGCTTCCCCTGGGAAGACCGCCGCCTGCTTACTTTCTGGTCGGACTGGTCGGGCGATACCGAACTCGCCACCGTGCGCGAGCTCGACGAAATGCGCTGGGGCATCCTGCAGGAGATGTTGGCCTATTTCCAATCTCTGTGGATCGAACGGACCCATCAGGACGGCGGCGAAGACCTGATCTCGATGATGATCCATTCGGATTCGATGAACCAGATGAGCCCGCAGGAATTCATGGGCAATCTGATCTTGCTGATTGTGGGCGGCAACGACACCACCCGCAACACCATGAGCGGGATCATCCATGCCTTCGACAAATTCCCTGACCAGCGCAAGCTGTTCGAGGAGAACCCCGATCTCATTCCCAATGCGGTGCAGGAATGCATCCGCTACCAGACGCCGCTTGCGCATATGCGCCGCACCTGCACCGAAGACACCGAAGTGTTCGGCCAGCATGTGAAGAAGGGTGACAAGGTGGTGCTGTGGTACCTTTCTTCCAATCGCGACGAGGAAGTGTTCGACAATGCGGACAAGCTCGACATCGCGCGCGAGAATGCCCGCCGCCACATCGCCTTCGGCTATGGCATCCACCGCTGCGTCGGGGCTCGCCTTGCCGAGCTTCAGCTGCGCGTTCTGCTTGAGGAAATGCACAAGCGCCATATGCGGGTGCATGTCGCAGGCGACGTCGAGCGGGTGCGCGCCAACTTCGTGCACGGCTTCCGCAAGCTCGAAGTCGAGATCACCAGCTTCTGATAAATTGAAACCATTCCGGCGTCCGGTTCGTATATAGTGTCATGAGACCTCTATACGGACAGCATGTCATGAACGGATTCGTCACCCATCGCCGCCAGTTCCTCGCCGCGCTCGGCATAGGGGCCGCGCTGCCGGTTCTGGCCGCTTGCGGCTCGTCGCGGGCCGAAGCCAAGAGCTATCGGGTCCAGTTGAGCGATGCCGAATGGCGCAAGAAACTGACCAAGGACCAGTACTGGATCCTGCGCGAGGCCGGGACCGAGCGCCCCTACAGCTCTCCGCTCAACAAGGAAAAGCGGGTGGGGACTTTTCACTGCGTCGGCTGCGGCAACGCGCTCTATTCCTCGCGGACCAAATATGACAGCAAGACGGGCTGGCCCAGCTTCTGGGCAGCGATCGACAAGGGCGCGGTGGGCACTTCGACCGACTACAAGATCGGCTATCCGCGGACCGAAGTGCACTGCGCCGATTGCGGCGGGCATCTGGGGCATATCTTCAGCGACGGGCCCGAACCGACGGGCCAAAGGCACTGCATCAACGGGCTGGCGCTGGATTTCCGCCCGGCGTAGCTTCAGGGGCAACCACATCGGTTGCGCGCGCTTCGGCAGGAGTGACGACACGCCAGACCTTGAGCGTATCCGGACCGCCCACATCGACATCGATCGCGCCGTGGCATTGGGTAGCACGCTGTTCCATCTGTTTCCCCGTTAACAATTGCAGCTTGGGGAGTGAAGGAAATTGGTTAGCGGGCGGTTAACGCAGCGGCGGCGCGCGCGCTTCCTTTTGGGCGTTTCAGTCCGGCAGGCCCGATGCCTGCAGGCGCGCAGCGACCAGCGCGAAATCGCGCAGCGATAAAGTGTCGTCGAACACCACGCCATATTGGGTGTCACGCCGCCAGCGGACCTTGGCGCGGGTTTCGCGTAGGCCACCGCCCTCGAGCCGGACATTCTGGTCGAGTGCGAGCAGATCCTTGCATTCGAACCGCGCGCCTTGCTGCGAGATATTCTCGACTACCACCATCGAGCGCGTCACGCCGGCAGTGACGGTAATCGGGAATTGCAGCGCCAGCCGCAGGCCACGCTTCGGGAATTCGCTTGCTTCGCTGACAAGGCGATCGACATCGACCTGGCTAGTGAACTCGAACCCGGCTTCCTGTTCGCGCACCCAGACGCGCGACATCTCATAGGTCTGCCCGCTTTGCAGCTCGAGCGTATAGGTCGCGCAGGCGGGCAGGCTGTCGAACAGCCTGGCGCTGACGCCGGTGCTGGAAACAGCGCGCAGGATGCAAACGAATTCGCCTTGCGGGGACAGCAGTTTGGCAGGGCGAATCAGCAGCGAATAGCGTCGCGCATTGCGCTGGTCCGCCGGTTCGGCATGATCCGTCTGCACATCTCGCGGAAAAACCGCATGATCCATCGCTGGAAACCCCTTTCCTATACGCCCCGAACTGGCCGGATGCAGTCGTTACCACGGCCTTGCTTATCGGATTCGATCTAGGGGCATAGGGGTTAAAACGGAGCTAATTGTACTCCGGAACCGCGTGCGGGTGGTGGGACTCGAACCCACACGAGGGAAACCTCAGGGGATTTTAAGTCCCCGGCGTCTACCATTCCGCCACACCCGCGCGTCGAGGATCCTAGCGGCAGCGGACGCGCGCGACAACGCATCAGCGCAATCGCTGCATATTTTGCATTGACGGTGAGCGGCTTTGCCGTTGCCGCTTTCGCTCAGGCGTCGTTGATGCGCTTGCGCATCTCCTTGCCGGGCTTGAAATAGGGAACGCGCTTCGAAGGCACGTCCACCTTTTCGCCAGTGCGCGGGTTGCGCCCCTGGCGCGATTCGCGTTGGCGCGTGGAGAAGGCACCGAAGCCGCGCAGCTCCACCCTTCCGCCTTCGGCCAGCCGTTCGGCGATCTTTTCGAAGAAGATGTCGACCACCTGCTCGACTTCTTCCGCGCGCAATTCAGGATTGTCCCTGTGAAGCGCCTGCAGCAATTCGGATCTGATCATGTGCACCTCCCGCCTGCGTGCCCTCGCCGATCAAAAAACCGGCGAGCCTATCTTATGGCAATCCTCGCGGCACTGCTTCGACCCAAAAGCATCTCCGGGTCCCATTTTTGCCGTGCCACATAAGGAGGCGGGTCGCAAGGTCGGCAGGCGATTTTTTGCTTTTCAATAGGTGCTTGGAATAAGACGCAGAATTGTCAGGCTTCCTCGAGGAGTTCAGCCAGGTCGATTCCGAGGCGCTCCATCCGGGCCCGGATTTCGGGCCATTCATTGCGCAGGAAGCTGTCGCGCTCGCGATTGCCCAGCCGGTCGGCCGCGCCGGCGACTACATACATGCCTACGCCGCGCTGGACTTCTATCAGGCCGTCGTTCTGGAACTGCTGGTAGGCCTTGGCCACGGTCAACGGATTGGCGCCTTTCTCGGCTGCAAGCGCGCGCACCGAAGGCAGCATGTCGCCCTCTGCATAGCGCCCCTCGATGATGGCAGCCGCGATCTGGTCGCGCAGCTTCAGGTAAACGGGTCGGTTCTGGCTCATAATTCCCTCGCGATAAGTGCCTCAGTGCCATAATACAGCCATGCGCGTCAAGTTCCCGGTCTTCCGACGAACGACATGCGGCAAGTGGTTTCGCCTGCAACTAAGGCTTCACATGAGCGATTGAGGCGTTAGGGTGCCTCTCAAAGGGAGGGCATGCCGCGCGCTGCCTGCAAGGACTATTGGGGAGGGCCTTCGTGTCGCTTGAAGAAATCATCGTCGCCGTTGCGGCGTCGTTCCTGTTGCTGCTTCTGATCGGCGGCGCAACCATCGTAACCTCATCGAAAGCAGAATTTGCCGGGCACCCCAAGGGGCTGTTCGTGCTGTTCTTCGCCGAGATGTGGGAGCGCTTCTCCTATTACGGCATGCGCGCGCTGCTGATTTTCTACCTGACGCAACACTGGCTCTTCAATGACGAGAAGGCCTCGGTCATTTATGGCGCCTATACAGCGCTAGTCTATATCGCGCCGGTGCTCGGCGGCTATCTCGCCGACAAATATCTCGGGCAGCGCAAGGCGGTGCTCTTTGGCGCAGTCCTGCTCACGATCGGCCACTTCCTGATGGCCCTCGAGGGCGAGGGAACATTGGGTCAGGCCAACCCGATGATCGACATCTTCTGGGCGGCGCTGGCCTTCATCATCGTCGGCTCGGGCTTCCTCAAGGCCAATATCTCGGTGATCGTGGGCCAGCTTTACCCGCGCACCGACATCCGCCGCGACGGCGCCTACACCATCTTCTACATGGGGATTAACGTCGGCGCGGCAGTTGGCACGATCATCGCCGGCTATCTCGGCCAGACCTATGGCTGGGCCTATGGCTTCGGCGCAGCGGGCATCGGCATGCTGCTCGGCCTGGTCGTCTTCATCGTGTTCAAGCCGCTGCTGCTGGGCAAGGGCGAAAGCTCGGCGCCCGAAAAGCTTGCCGCCCCCTACATGGGCCTCAAGTTCGAATGGTTCCTCTACCTCGTCGGCTTCGGCGCGGTGGCAGTAACCTGGTGGCTGGTGCAGAATCAGGCGATCGTCGGGACCATTCTCGGCGTGTTCGGCCTTGCGCTGGTCGCTTTCGTGATCTGGGAAGCGATCAAGATCGGCGGGCAAGACCGTGATCGTATCTTCGCTGCGATGTTCCTGATCATCGGTTCGGTCCTGTTCTGGGCATTGTTCGAACAGGCGGGCTCAAGCCTCAACCTCTTCACTGACCGCTATGTCGACCGCGCAGGCGTCTCGGCATCGATTTTCCAATCAATCAACCCGATCTACATCATCATGCTGGCGCCGCTGTTTGCGGGCCTGTGGACCTGGCTGGGCAAGAAGGGGCTCGAGCCCTCGACCCCGGCCAAGTTCGGCCTGGCACTGATCCAGCTGGGCGCGGGCTTCCTAGTGCTGGTGTTTGGCGCCAATGCCGTCGGCATGGAGAACATGACTCCGGTTATCTTCGTCTTTCTGATTTACCTCCTGCACACCACGGGCGAGCTCTGCCTCAGCCCTGTGGGCCTCTCGGCGATGAACCGACTGGCCCCCGCGCATATGGCGTCGCTGATCATGGGCACATGGTTCTTCGCTTCGGCCACGGGCAATTTCGTGGCCGGCTTGATCGCAGCAGCGACCGGTTCCGAAGCCGCTTCCGGCGAAGGTGCAGCGAAGGAAACCGTACTCGCGGTCTATAGCCAGATTGGCTGGATTACGGTCGCGGTTGGTGTGGGCGTCATCGTGATCAGTCCGCTGGTCAAGAAGCTGATGCATCTCGACACGCTTAAAGATGACGATCTTGAAGGCACTGCCGCAGCAGGGCTTGAAGCGCAGGAAGCCGGGGTTCACCCCAATTCGCGCCCTTCATCCTGATAGTATGCATGCAATGCGGAGCCCGGTACGCCGGGCTCCATAAATCTGGTCGCAACCATCAAGGGGACGCATATGTCACGCGTAACGCGCGCACTCGCAGGCCTCGGGAGCGCACTCGCGCTCGCCGCCTGCGCCACCACTTCAGGGGCCGACGCCGGTGCGGAGACAGCCTCTGCCTCGAAGCCGGTTTCGCCGGAATTCAACAAGAACCCCTATCCCTCCACCTATCGCCCCTACCCCGGCGAGCCGACCGCGCTGGTCGGCGCGACGGTGTTCGACGGGACCGGGGCGCAGCTCGACAATGCCACCGTGCTGCTGCGCGACGGCAAGGTCGAAGCGGTGGGCGCGGGGCTCGACACGTCAGGCTATGCGGTGATCGACGCACGCGGCAAGTTCGTGACCCCCGGGGTGATCGACATCCACTCGCACCTTGGCGACTATCCGACCCCGTCGGTGCCTGCGCATTCGGACGGCAATGAAGCGACTTCGCCGAGCACGCCCGACGTCTGGTCCGAACATTCGGTGTGGCCGCAGGATCCGGGCTTCACTCGCGCGCTCGCCAATGGCGGTGTCACTTCGCTGCAGACCCTGCCCGGCTCGGCCAACCTTGTCGGAGGGCGCACCGTCACGCTCAAGAACGTGCCTAGCCGCACGGTGCAGGGGATGAAGTTCCCCGGCGCGCCCTATGGCATGAAAATGGCCTGCGGCGAGAATCCCAAGCGCGTCTATGGCTCGCGCAACCGCATGCCTTCCACACGGATGGGCAATTTCGCGGTCAATCGCCAGACCTGGCTCGACGCCCAGGCCTATGCAAAGGACGACAAGAAGAAACGCGACCTTGCCAAGGAAACGCTGCAAGGCGTGCTTGAGGGCGAAATCCTGGTCCACAACCATTGCTACCGCGCCGACGAAATGGCGCTGGTGATGGATATGGCGAAGGAGATGGGATACCGCGTCACCGCCTTCCACCACGCAGTCGAGAGCTACAAGATCGGCGACCTTTTGCGCGAAAACGACGTATGCAGCGCGATCTGGGCCGATTGGTACGGCTTCAAAATGGAAAGCTATGACGGGATTCCCGAAAACGCCGCTTTGCTGCAGCAGGCGGGCGCTTGCGTGGTGATCCATTCGGATGACGAGAACGGCATCCAGCGCCTCAACCAGGAAGCCGCCAAGGCGCAGGCTGCGGGTGCCCGCATGGGCATCGCCATTCCTGATGGCCAGGTGGTCCGCTGGTTCACGCTCAACGCCGCCAAGGCGATGGGGATCGATTCCATGACCGGCAGCCTCGAACCCGGCAAGATGGGCGATGTGGTGCTGTGGAACGGCGACCCGCTGAGCGTCTATTCGCGACCCGAAAAGGTGTGGGTCGACGGCGCGCTGCTGTTCGATGCGGACGATCCGAAGCGACGCCCGGTGAGCGACTTCGAGCTCGGCCAGCAAGGCGAAGGAGACGTGAAATGATCCGTGCTTCGCTTCTCGCAGCCAGTGCTGCAGCCATCGCTCTCGCGACTCCAGCCACAGCGCAGGACTTCGCGATCACCAACGCCACCGTCGCCACCGGTGACGGCAGCGCGCCGATCGCCAACGCCACGGTGGTGGTGCGCGGCGGCAGGATCGCGGCTGTCGGCGCTGAGGTCCGCCCCGATCCTTCGCTCCCGACAATCGATGGGACCGGCCTCTGGGTTACGCCCGGACTGATCGCGGCAGTGACTACCCTTGGCCTGGTCGACGTGAACGGCGTCGAATCGAGCAATGACACCAGCGCAAGCCGGGCACGCTTCAATGCCGCACTCGACGTTGCGCCCGCGATCAATCCCGCTTCGCAGCACATCAAGGTCGGCCGTGCCAATGGCATCACCCGCGCGGTGATCTCCGGCGGCGCGTCGAACTCGATCTTCGCGGGCCAGGGCGCAGTGATCGACCTGGGCGACGATCCTTCGCCGGTTACGAAGGCAAAGGCGTTCCAGATGGTGACGCTGTCCGAAAGTGGTTCGCGGATCGCCGGGGGCAGCCGCAAGGCAAGCCACGCCGAACTGCGCAATGCACTTCGCGAAGCGCTGGACTTTGCCGCAGGGCGCTGGAGCGGCGAGGATAACCTCCTCACCCGCGCCGATGCCGAAGCGCTGGGGCCCGTCGTCGCAGGCACGCAACAGCTCTTCGTCGAGGCGCATCGCGCTTCCGACATCCGTACGGTCATCGCGCTGGGCAAGGAATTCCCGCGGCTTCGCCTCGTGCTGGTTGGCGCGACCGAAGGCTGGCTGGTGGCGCAGGAACTGGCGGCTTCGGGCATTCCGGTGATGGCCGAAAGCCTGCAGGACTTGCCCGAACGGTTCGAACAGATCGCCGCCACGCAGAGCAATATCGGCCGCATGCGCGCTGCCGGGGTCAATGTGTCGATCAATGCGGATTCGATCCGCTTCACCGACCATCTGAAGCAGCACGCGGGCAATCTGGTCGCGCTTGGGCGCATGTCCGGCGCTGCCGGGCTGAGCTGGGGCGAAGCGCTCGCCACGATTAGCTCGCGGCCAGCCGAAGCGGTTGGCATGGGCGGCAAGATCGGCGTGCTCAAGCCGGGCGCGGCCGGCGACGTCGTGATCTGGGACGGCGATCCGCTTGAAGTGTCGAGCGGGGCTGTGCAGGTGTTCATCGATGGCGTCGAACAACCGCTCGACAACCATCGTACTCGCCTGCGCGACCGCTATCGCGACCTCGATGAGAGCGACTTGCCCAAGGCCTTCGACTGGTAGCATCCACGGTGAGCCGGCAGCGCCGGCTTGCCTTTTGCGGCTCCATGTGACCAATTCCCCCGCAAGGGAGAATGGATCATGGACAATACCTTGGCCGAAGTGGTCGCAGCCAATGTGGCTTTTGTCGGTTCGCATTTCGCGATGTCGCACCCGCTGCGCGCGCCGATGGTGAAGCTGCTGCGCGAGGGCGGCTTCAGCTTCGCCTACACGCTGGTCAGTTTCGCCACGCTCTATTGGGTCTATGCCGCCTTCACCAAGGCTCCGGCGGGCGATCTTGGTGGCTCGGGCGAAGCGGGATGGATCATCGCAACTGTGCTGACCTTGCCGGCAATGGTGCTGTTCGCCGGATCGATGGCGGGTAATCCTGCACTGCCGACGCCTGCCGCCGCCAAGCAGGCGATGGCTGAGCCCAAAGGCGTGTTCCGCGTCACCCGGCACCCGATGATGTGGGGCTTCGGCCTGTGGGCGCTGTCGCACATCGTGCTGTGGTGGAGCTGGCGCGGAGTGATCACCGCGCTTGCGATGGGCATATTGGCGCTGGTCGGGGCGCATCTGCAGGATCGCAAGAAACGCGAGCAGATGGGTGACGCCTGGGCCAACTGGGAAAGCCACACCAGCTATTGGCCGAAGCTGGACAAGCTGTTTTCGGTCGGCCTGCTGTGGTGGGCGATCGGGCTGGGCCTGTGGCTGGCGATAAGCTGGGCGCACGGCCCGCTGGGCGGCATCGAAGGCGGGATCTGGCGCTGGTTCTGACATCCCGGAAGTGCGACTTCGCCAGCGGCAAGGTGTCTCCCCTGCGCCACCGGTAATCGTATTCAGATAACGGATACTAACCTTTTATTTGTCTTAGCAGCCAATAGCCTACAGATAGGCCGCCGGGGGCAGAAAGGTTAGGCATGACAATTTCGCTCGCATCCGCGGCCCTGATGGCATCGTCGGCCCCGCTTGCGTCTGCACTCCCCCAGCCGGTTTTGGTACAGGCGGTGCAGGAAGTTCCCCCCGAGGAGCTGCCCGAGGAGGCGCCCGCCGAGGAACGGCCCGCCACAGCCGAGCCCCAGGCGGAGGCTCAGGACCCGACCCAGGGCAATGTCATCGTGGTCAGCGCCGAAGCGCGCGACCCGCTCAAGGACCCGCTCGAGAACGTCAACGCTGCAACCTTCGAACTTACGCAGAAGGTGGACCAGGCCGTGGTCGCGCCGATTGCCGAGGTTTACGAGGAAGATCTGCCCAGCCCGTTGCGCAAGGGCCTGCGGAATTTCTTTCGCAACCTGATGGAGCCGGTCAACGCGCTCAACTTCCTGCTGCAGCTGAAGCCGGGCAAGGCCGTTGAGACTGTCGGTCGCTTCGCGATCAACACCACCGTCGGGGTGGGCGGGCTGTTCGACGTCGCAAAGAAGGAACCGTTCAAGCTTCCCCATCGCCGCAACGGCTTCGGCAATACGCTGGGCTATTACGGGGTCGGGCCGGGGCCATTCCTGGTGGTACCGCTGGTGGGCGCGACCACGCTGCGCGACCTGATCGGCACCGGGATCGACCAGTCGATCCTGCCCTTCGCAGTCGGCAAGCCGTTCAACACGCCCTATTACGCGCTCCCCGCCTTCACGGTGAATTCGCTCGAATACCGGATCAAGTTCGACGACCAGATCACGCAGATCAACACGAGCGACGATCCCTATTACGCGATGCGCGAGACCTATCTGTGCCAGCGCGAAGCCGAGATCGCCGCACTCAAGAACCGCCCGCCGCCGCGCGATTGCAGCATCGAGGCGATCATGGCGGGCCCGCCGCTTCCCGAAGGGCCGCTGGCCGAGACCGTCGAAACGATCATCGCAGAGCCGGTCGAGCAAGTGGAGCCCGAAACTGTAGCCGAGCCGGAACCGCCAGCGATCGTCTATATCAGCAAGGAAGTGGTGCAGCCTCTGCCCGAGAGCTGATCTGCCGGGCTATTTGCCTTTGAAATCGGGTGCGCGCTTCTCGATCAGCGCGTCGACCCCTTCCATATGGTCTTCGGTCAAATGCATCAGCGCCTGCGCATTGGCGGCGAGTTCGAGCGCGGTGTCGTAACTCACCTCGCGCCCTTGCCGCATCAAGTTCTTGGCGTGGCGCAGCGCATGCGGCGGCATAGCGGCGACCTTGGCGGCGAGCGCCTGCGCCTCGTCCATCAGCGCTTCGGGCGGCACCACCCGGCTAACGAGACCCCAGTCGAGCGCGGTTGCCGCATCGATCACATCGCCGGTGTAGAACAGCTCTGCCGCGCGCGCCTCGCCGATGATGCGCGGCAGGATCCATGTGCCGCCATCGCCGGGGACCAGCCCGAGCTTGAGGAAAGTGACGCCGAATTTTGCCTTGTCCGACGCGATCCGGAGATCGCCGAGGCAGGCGACATCGCAGCCGAGCCCGATCGCGGGCCCGTTGACCGCCGAGATCAGCGGCACGCGCAGACCATACAGCGCGCGGAGCATGCGATGGATATTGTCGCGATAGCTGTCTGAAATGCCCGGCGGAGTGCCGCCGAAGCTGCCGCTGCGCGATTTCATCGCCTTGATGTCACCGCCAGCGCTGAAGGCTTGCCCCGCGCCGGTGAGGATCACGCAGCGCACATCGAGATCGCGATTGATCGCATCGCAGGCTGCTGCGAATTCGTCCCCATCGCCTGCCTGCCCGAGCGGGTTCATGATTTCCGCACGGTCGATCGTGAGGGTGGTGACGTGACCTGCCTGTTCGACCTTGAGAAGCGCCATTCCTTAAGCCCGCGCTTCCTCGACGCTCGCAGAATTATGCCGCAGTGCGCGTAGCACGGTCGCGACGATATCGGGCGCGTTGAGCCCCGCTTCGTCATATTGCCGCTGGGGATCGTCATGGTCCTGGAAGATGTCGGGCAAGCGCATGGTGCGCACCTTCAGCCCGGCATCGGTCAGCCCTTCGTCCGAAGCGAAGGTCAGCACATGCGCGCCGAGCCCGCCGATCGCGCCTTCCTCGACCGTAACCACCACTTCGTGGCTGCGCATCAGGCGTTCGATCAGTTCGGTATCGAGCGGCTTGGCAAAACGCATGTCGGCAACGGTGGTCGGCAAGCCCTTGGCCTCGAGCTGGTCTGCCGCTTTGAGCGCTTCGGCCAGCCGCGTGCCGAGCGACAGGATCGCCACCTTGCTGCCTTCGCGTACCACGCGCCCCTTGCCGATTTCCAGCTTCTGGGGAACCTCAGGCAGCGGCACGCCCACGCCATTGCCGCGCGGATAGCGGAAGGCGATCGGGCCGTGATCATATTCGGCAGCGGTATAGGTCATGTGGACGAGTTCGGCCTCGTCCGCCGCGGCCATCACCACCATGTTGGGCAGCGTCGCTAGATAGGCGATGTCGAACGCGCCCGCATGGGTGCAACCATCGGCCCCGACCAGCCCGGCGCGGTCGATCGCGAAGCGGACCGGCAGGTTCTGGATCGCAACATCGTGCACCACCTGGTCATAGGCGCGCTGGAGGAAGGTGGAGTAGATCGCAGCAAAGGGCCGCATGCCCTGCGCGGCAAGGCCCGCAGCGAAAGTCACGCCGTGTTGCTCGGCAATGCCGACGTCGAAGCTGCGTTCCGGATGCGCCTTGGCAAAACGATCGACCCCGGTGCCCGAAGGCATGGCGGCGGTGATCGCGCAGATCCTTTTGTCGGTTTCCGCCAGCTTGGCCAGAGTCTCGCCGAACACGTTCTGATAGGCCGGCGGACCGCCCGCGCTCTTCTTCTGCTCGCCGGTGATCACGTCGAACTTGGCGACGCCATGGTACTTGTCGGCGCTGTTCTCGGCCGGGGCATAGCCCTTGCCCTTCTGCGTCACGACATGCACCAGCACAGGGCCCTGGTCGGAATCGCGCACGTTCTCGAGAACCGGAATCAGATGATCGAGATTGTGCCCGTCGATCGGGCCGACGTAGTAAAAGCCGAGCTCTTCGAACAGCGTGCCGCCGGTCACCATGCCGCGCGCATATTCCTCGGCCTTTTCCAGCCCATGGTGGACGCGGCGGCTGAGCTTGCGCGAAATGCGCGAAGCGAGGTTGCGCAGGCCGAGGTATTCGCTCGAGGAAACCATCCGCGCGAGATAGGCCGAAAGCCCGCCCACCGGCGGTGCGATCGACATGTCATTGTCATTGAGGATCACGATCAGGCGATTGCCTGCCTGTTCGGCGTTGTTCATCGCCTCATAGGCCATGCCCGCGCTCATCGCGCCGTCGCCGATCACGGCAATACCGCGGCCGGGCTTGTCGTTGAGCTTGTTTGCGACAGCAAAGCCCAGCGCGGCCGAGATCGAGGTCGAGCTGTGCGCCGCGCCAAAGGGATCGTATTCGCTTTCGGCACGCTTGGTGAAACCCGACAGGCCACCACCTTGGCGCAAGGTGCGAATGCGGTCGCGCCGGCCTGTGAGGATCTTGTGCGGATAGCACTGATGGCCCACGTCCCACACCAGCCTGTCTTCAGGCGTGTTGAACACATAGTGGATCGCCACGGTCAGCTCGACCACGCCCAGACCCGAGCCCAGATGCCCGCCGGTGGTGCCGACGGCGTCGATCGTTTCGGCCCGCAACTCATCGGCAAGTTGGCGCAGCTCGGACTTGTCGAGCTTGCGCAGGTCCGAGGGGTAGGTAACCGTATCGAGCAGTAGAGTATTCGGTGATTGACTCATGGATCAGGGGCTTACACGCGAATTGGGGAAGTGTCGATCAAGGCTTGGCCGTCCAGCAGGCGGAGTTTCAGGCCTGGCAAGCAGAGCAGACGCCGCGGATTTCGATCACCGGCCGGCGCGCCTGGAAACCGCGCGCCTTGGCCAGTTCGCGCACCCGGCGCGACACGTCATCATCGTCGACATGCGTCGCCTCTCCGCATTCGTCGCAGACCAGGAAGATGCAGTCGTGCTCGCAACCCGGGTGAGTGTTGGCGAGGAAGGCGTTGGCGCTTTCGACCCGTAGCGCGAGGTTGTTCGTCACGAACAGGTCGAGGATGCGATAGACGCTGTTGGGCGCCACTCTTTTGCCGCGGCTGCGCGAGAGATTGTCGGCAATGTCATAGGCTGAGACGGGGCAGTCGTGCCGCGCCAGCTCTGCGAAGACCGCTTCGCGCATGCCGGTCCATTGTTCGCCCGCATCGGTCAGCGCCGCGCGCGCCGCACCGAGAAGGTCCGGGCCCGAATGTTCGTGATGTGCATGATCGTGTCTGGCCATGGCACACATATAGTCGCGCTGCACGGCGAGCGCCACTACTGCAGCTTCGCTAAAAATTATCTGTTGTCGCGCAGGAAGCTGGTGCGATAGTGCTCCGGAAAGAGCCGGGCGAGCGCTTCGACCTTGGGCTTGTCCCACCGCACGATGTAGCCATGGCGCGGATTGCGGGCCATGAAATCCTGGTGGTAATCCTCAGCCTCGTAGAACGCGCGATAGAGTTCGATCTTGGTCGCCACCGGCTTGTCCCACAGCCCCGAGGCGCCGAGCTGCTTGAGATAGGCACGCGCCACACGCGCCTGCTCCTTGTTCATCGGAACGATCGCGCTGCGATATTGCGTGCCGACATCGGGCCCCTGCCGGTTCTTCAGCGTGGGATCGGCCACCACCGAGAACAGGATCTGCAGCAGCTCGTCATAGCGCACTTCGCGCGGGTCATAGACGATCCGCACCGCTTCGGCGTGATCGGTCAGCCCGGTGACGATCTTGTCGTAACTCGCGGTGGCTGCCGTGCCACCGTGGAAGCCCGAAACCGCCGCTTTCACGCCCTTCACATGGCTAAAGACGCCTTCGACGCCCCAGAAGCACCCGCCCGCGAATATCGCGACCCACAGCTTATCAGGCTCCTGCGCCTTCGCGCTCGCCTCCGGCGCTTCGACCACCTTCTCGCCCGCTGCGGACGCGACCTGGCAGCCGCTCAACGCCAATGCGCCGGCAGCAGCCAGAAAGGCGAAACGAATATTCATCAGGGGGTTGGGGCGAAAACGCCTTCTGCCTGGATGTCCGCCGTCGCGGCCTTGGCCGGCGTGGCGAGCTCGGCTTCGAAATGCGGAGCAAGGCTGGCGCCGACCAGAAGCGCACCGATGCCGAAGCCGATGCCGAAGTTGCGGTAGAGGTCAGGTTTAAAGAGGCGCATGGTTTGGTTGCTCGTATATCGAAACATCTTGTCGTCGGAGTCTTGTTAGCCCCGATTGATTGAGGCGCGATGACCACGGTTTACAGCAAAAGTCTATGCGCGCTGCGGCAGGATGTGTTTAGAGCCTGACAGAATGATTGATGCAGTGATTATCGGCGGGGGGCACAATGGCTTCACCTGCGCTTTTTACCTCGCCTGGGCGGGGCTCAAGGTGACCGTGTATGAAGCGCACGACGTGCTGGGCGGCGCGGCAGTGACTGAGGAATTCGCGCCCGGCTTCCGCAATTCTACCGCCAGCTACACCGTCAGCCTGCTCCGGCCGAAGGTTATCACCGATATGCGGCTGCGCGGAGGCGCGCTCGCAAAAAGGTCACGTCCTCAAGTAGCGAAGAGGTAGGACAGAATTAATGCCGGAAATGCCGCATCCCGGTGAAGACCATCGCCAACCCCGCCTCATCAGCCGCAGCGATGACTTCGTCGTCGCGGATCGAGCCACCCGGCTGGATAACCGCCGTTGCGCCCGCTTCGGCCGCAGCCAGCAAGCCATCGTCGAAGGGGAAGAAGGCGTCGGAGGCGACTGCACTTCCCACGGTGCGCGGCGCGCCCCAGCCATAGGTCTCGGCGGCTTCTGCAGCCTTCATCGCAGCAATGCGCGAGCTGTCGCGGCGGTTCATCTGCCCCGCGCCGATGCCCGCGGTCGCGCCATCCTTCGCATAGACGATCGCGTTGGACTTCACGTGCCGCGCCACGGTCCATGCGAACATGCAGTCCTTCAGTTCC
Organism: Altererythrobacter sp.; assembly: GCA_023260985.1. Classification (GTDB taxonomy): domain Bacteria; phylum Pseudomonadota; class Alphaproteobacteria; order Sphingomonadales; family Sphingomonadaceae; genus Erythrobacter. The sequence continues at coordinate 58,541 of JALRKY010000027.1, forward strand.
TGGGCCGTCGGCGCGCGCTTGGTCACCACCTTGAGATCGGCTTCGGTGATCGCGCCATTGTCACGCGTCTGCACCAGCAGGCCGCCTGTGATCGGCTTGACCAGCAACCCGCCGCGCCGCGGATTGGGCAGGTAGCCCACAGTCAGCAGTCGCAGGTTCTTTTTCCTGGCAAAAATTTCGCGCGCCGCGTCGCTCACTGAAGGAGCGATCACCACTTCGGTGAAGATCTTCACGATCTCTTCGGCGGTCGCCCCGTCGAGTTCCTGGTTGACCGCCACGATCCCGCCGAAAGCCGACACGCTGTCGCACTGCAGCGCGGCTTCCCAGGCTTCGCTGAGCGATGCCGCCTGCGCCACGCCACATGGGTTGGCGTGCTTGACGACCACCACTACCGGATCGCCGCCGCCGAATTCGGCAACCAGCTCAAGCGCGGCATCGGCATCGTTGTAATTGTTGTAGCTGAGCTCCTTGCCCTGCAGCTGCTCGGCCTGCGCGATCCCGCGTCCGGGCGGCCCGACCGGAGTGTAGAGCGCAGCCTGCTGGTGCGGGTTCTCGCCATAGCGCAGGATGGTCGGCGAACGGCCGTTGATCGCCAGCATGTCGGGGAACAGCTGCTGCTGGTCGGCAAAGGCGAACCACTGGCTGATCATGCTGTCATAGGAGGCAGTGGCGACGAAGGCCTTGGCCGCGCATTTGCGGCGGAATTCGAACGACGTCGCGCCACCATGGGCATCGATTTCGCCCAGCAGTTCGGCATAGTCGGCCGGGTCGGTCACGATCGTGACGAAGGTGTGGTTCTTGGCCGAGCTGCGCACCATCGAAGGTCCGCCGATATCGATATTCTCGATGATCTCGTCACGGTCCGCGCCGCGCATCACGGTCGCTTCGAACGGGTAGAGGTTCACGACCACCAGGTCGATCGCACCAATATCGTGCTCAGCCATCGCCGCGGCGTGCTCGGGATTGTCGCGCACCGCCAGCAAGCCGCCATGGACCTTGGGGTGAAGCGTCTTGACCCGCCCGTCCATCATCTCGGGGAAGCCCGTGAGGTCGGAAATGTCGCACACGTCCAGCCCCGCATCGCGCAGAGCCTTGGCTGTGCCGCCGGTCGAAACCACCTCCACTCCGCGCGCGGCCAGCGCCTGGCCCAGTTCCACCAATCCGCTCTTGTCGGAAACTGACAGCAGTGCCCGCTTGATCGCCACGTCCGTCACTTTGGAACCTACCCCATTTTCTTGAATAGCCAGGAGAATTGACCCCCGCCGCGCGATGCCATGCCCTGGATCACCAATTGCTCGATCACATGCGGCCGGCCATCACCGTCGACCCACATGCTGTCCTCGATTTCGACTCCAGCGCCGGCGTCATTGCCGCCAAGCCGGAATTGCCACAAGCCACCATCGGGCAGAACCAGGCTGGCGCCGCGCCGGTCTTCGGCCAGCCGCGCCTCAACCCCGCGCCCGAGATGGAAGCGGATCGCAAAGCCGACCTTGCCGCGCTGCCCCTTCTTCGCAGGCGGCAGCAATATGTCTTCGCCCAACAGTTCGGTGCCGTCACCGCGCAGCATCAGGATGCGGCAATGGATCAGCCCATAGCGCGCAAGATAGCCGTCATGGCTGGCTGCGATCCGCTGGACCTCGCCGCTGGCGCGCGCGATCTCGCCGCGTTCGACCTCTACCTGCTCCACACCCTTGCCGAGCTTGCCGCCCAGAAGCACTGCGGTCGAATTGGCATTGTCGAGCACCAGCGCCGAATGCGCTGCCGTGGCGCGCAGCCCCTGTTCGATCCGCGCGGGAACCTGCCCGCCAGCCAGCGCGGCGCCGCCGCAATTGACGATCAGGCGATGCGGCCCGTCCGACATTTCGAAGGCCAGTGTCGAGGCGCAGCCCCACCGCGCATGGCGCGCGCGCGGCGGCGGCGCGGCATCGATCTGCACCACGGTCTTGCCGCCAGCCAGCCGGTGATAACCCCAGTGCCGCACATCCTTGAGCGGGCGCGTCCGCACTCCGCTGGCGTCGAGCAGCGCGGCCAGCCGGTCGGCCCGCGTCATGCCATTGCCCTGCCAGCTGCCCAAGCCGCCATCGCCGTGGCGCATCGCCAGGAGCGGCGGCACCAGCAATTCGCGCATCAGGCCGAGCGATGCCGGAAGGTCGCGCCCGGTCGCCTTGTAGCAGGCCTCGATGTCGGTCAGCATTACGATCGCGTCCATCTGTGCCATCGGGCTGCGAGAGAGAGAGCCGCCATCTTCGCCGACGAAATCGCCCAATGCGGCGATCAGGCCCGCCTCGCCATAGAGCCGGCGCGGCTTGCCTTGCGGCATCAGCAGGCCAGCGGCAGTGATTGCGCCCCAGCCGAGAACCTCGCTTAAGGGGTCGGGCGCGCGGCGGACTTCGTGGTCGAGCCAGCGCGCAGTGTCGTCGATCGCTGCCAGCAGGCGCGGGCGCAGCTTCTCGTTCTGGCCCGACAGCACCAGCGGCGCATGGACCAGCCATGCGATCAAGCGATGCGCCGCGTGCTCGACCTTCCAGGCGGCGCATTTTCCCGGCTTAGGATTGGCGTCGAGCCACAGCCTTGTGATCCGCTCCGCTGTGTCGATGCATTGCGCGCGCTGGCCTGCAGCAGCAAGGTCGCGCAACCAGGCGAAGCCGTGGATCACCCGCTCGAACGGCGGAGCCATCCGCGAGGACGAAGCGTAGTCGACTTCACCTATCGGCGCCTTGACGCCGTGGATCAGAAAATAGCCCGCGCGCAGCGCCATTCCCGCCGCACGGTCGCCCGCGAGCGGGCTTTCGACTGTCGCCAACAGCCGCGGACGCGCAGGCTTGCGGAACGGCGCAGTCAGCGTCGCGCCGCCCACGCCCAGGCGATAGGAAAAGCGCACCAGCTTCTCGGTGAAATCGGCCTTGGGCGGAACGAAATCGCTCAGCACGAGCGCCCGCGCTTCGGTCACCGGAGGGGTTGCAGCCTCATTCGGCCCTGCAGCTAAGGGCTGCGCATCGTGGCGCTTCAGCGGCAGCGCGGGCGCATCAGCGTGAAGCTCGCCAAACAGGTCCTGCTCGGGCTTGTGCTCGCTTTGGCCAGAGAGCAGCGCGTCCATCAGTCGAGCCCCCTTAGCGCGGCGATATTGGCTGCATAGCGGTCGGGGCCGCCCTTGAAAGTGGCCGAACCGGCCACCAGCACATCGGCCCCCGCCTCGACGCACAGCCTCGCAGTCTCGGCATTGACCCCGCCATCGACTTCGAGATGGATGTCGCGGCCGCTGACATCGATCATCGCGCGGATTCGGCGAATCTTGTCCAACTGGGAATGGATGAAGCTCTGCCCGCCGAAACCGGGATTGACACTCATCACCAGCACCAGGTCGATATCCCCGATCAGGTAATCGAGCATGTCGACCGGAGTCGACGGATTGAGCGAAATGCCCGCTTTCTTGCCCAGCGCCTTGATCGCCTGGACCGTGCGATGCGCATGCGGCCCGGCCTCGGGGTGGATAGTGATGATGTCCGCCCCCGCCTCCGCAAATTCCTCAAGGTAGGAATCGACCGGCGAGATCATCAGGTGGACGTCGAACACCTTGGCACTGTGGGGTCTGAGCGCTTTCAGCACCATCGGCCCGATTGTGATATTGGGCACATAATGCCCGTCCATCACGTCGACATGGATCCAGTCCGCACCGGCCGCGTCGATCGCGCGCACTTCCTCGCCTAGCCGGGCAAAATCGGCCGAGAGGATCGAAGGTGAAATGAGCGGTGCCGCCATGGTGTGCTTCCAGATCGCGCGAATTCCTCCAGTAACGAAGCGCGCACCCTCCTCACAAGCGGCGCGCCCTCCTTTTCCACACGCGCAGAGCGCCATTTCGAACCAAAGAGCCATCGCCGCGTATTAAGCCAAGCCGACAGCGCAATTCAGCGGCAATTCAGCCCCTCTCGTGCAATTGTTTGGCCGAACTTCCAGCGCCGCCTATATGGCGGCCGTAAGGGGCTCATTGGGACGAATATGATTATGCGATCGGAAATGACGAAGACAAGCGCAGTGCTTGCCGGCCTCGCGTTTGCCCAGCTGGGCGCGGCCGGCTGGGCGCAGGCCGCCGAAAGCGCGCTCGACTATCGCCAGGAAATCACCAACGACATGCGCAAATGTGCGCCCGGAGGCGGGCCTGCAGTGCGGGTGACCGTGCAAGGGGTCAAGGCCGCCGAGGGCATGGTGAGGGTGCAGAGCTATCGTGGAACCAAGGCCGACTGGCTCGAAAAGGGCAAATGGATCAACCGCATCGAGACCCCGGCCCGCGCAGGCACGATGACCTTCTGCCTGCCCGTGCGACAGGCTGGCACCTATGGCATCGCGGTACGCCACGACACTAATGGCAATGGCAAGACCGATATCAGCAAGGATGGCGGGGGTATGTCGAACAACCCCTCGATCAACATTTTCAACCTCGGCAAGCCGAGCTACAGCAAGACCGCATTCGAAGTGGGCCCTGGGGTCACTTCGATAACCATCAACATGAAGTATCTTTAAGCCGGCCTGAGCCGGTTGAGGCGCGTCAGCGCACTTGCTTCTGCGCCCGCCACACGCGCCACAGCACCCCCGGTGCAGCGAGCACAGGGTGTTTCTCGCGCCATGGCGTCAGTTCCACCGGAACCCCGGTGTGGCGCTCGATCTTCCACGCGGCATAGCGCGCCGCACCGTCGAAGGTCGTACTAGCCTTGACCAACCGCAGGATGTTGAGCGGCTTGCCCAACCGCCGCCGCTTATTCCACCATGCCCGGATCTTGCTGCGTTCGCTTGCGGCCATTTCGGGGGTGAGCAAATGGCCTTTCTGCACAAAACCGATCCCTTGCGCTTCGAGCGCCAGCGGCAGAAGCCCTTCGAAATGCGCGGCATTGACCGTCAGGATGCTGTCCTCGCGCCCCGGCTGCTCGACTCGGAATTCGGCCTGGTAGGTGGCGCGGAAAAGCGCCCGCCAATAATCTTCGGCTGTCCCGCGATTGGGGCCGAGCGCAACCGCGAGCCGCGCCGCGGTCTGTGCCGCATGGGCCAGCGCGCCCAGCACGGCTTGCGCTGCCTGCTCGTCCCGCCGCCACACCACCGCGCAAGGCTGGACGAAGCGCGCCCAGATCGTCGTGTCGATCAAATCGCCGCGTGCCGCCTCAGCAAAGGTTGCCAGCGCCATGGTCGCGATCTTGGCGCGGAGCACTTCGCCGTCATGCTCCCATTCGCGATAGCTTACCCGCGGCCAGACTTTTTCGCGCTGCCCTCCCGACAGCAGCACATAATAATCAAGCACGCCTTCGCGCGATCCGGTGCGCAAGTTGGAACCGTAAAACAGCACTGCCAGCGCGCCGCTTTCCTGCGCCAGCCGCGCAGCGAAACCAGCCGCCCCCGGATCGACCGGAACGGCACAGTGGGCGGCAATGCGCGCTGTGAGCGCGCCCATCAGGGAGCGACGAATTCTAGCTCGGGCCCCGGCTCGACCCGGTAGCGACCGGCGGGAAATGCCTCGCCGTCAAGAATGAACTGGTCATCCAGCTCCATTTCGAACTGCGTCGCGCCAACCTGATGGAAGCCCCGTTCGCGCAGCCTGGGATTGGCCCAACCCATCATCACCGCCGGAACGAGCAGGGTTGTACGCCTGTCGATCTGGTCGAGCACGGCAAGTTTCAGCCCCTTGCGCAGAGCGCCGAAAGGCTTGAGCCGCGCGGGAAACCGTTCGAGCGTCGATGTCAGCAAGAATTGCCGCCGCGCTGCGTCGCCCTTGCCACTGTGCTGGAACGGTGCGCGCGCCTGGCCCAGCAGCAACTCCATCCGCACGCCGCGCCGCCAGGGATTGCGGCGCGTGCCGAATACGGCTTGGAGCACTCCCCACAGCGTCGTGACGCCAACCGCCAGGCTGTTGAACGCCCCCAGCCGGTGCGCGCTTTGCCCAGCGCGCGTACCGATGGTGAAGGCTCCTGCACCCAGGATGAAGCCGAGCACCCGTGCGCCGGGTTGGTTGAGGGGAGTGATCGCAATCGGGCTGCGCAGTACGCGGCGGCCATTCTCGAACGCGTCGATCGCGCCCTGCAGCGTCCAGTCACCCGGCGCGTCCAGATCCACAGTCAGCGCATTGGTCTTGCCCTTGGGCAGCACCGCGATCGCCGGCCAGTCATCGCCGAATATTGCGTCGCCGCAGGTCAGCACGTCGCGCACGGTACCGTCGCCGCCATTGATCACCAGAAGGTCGATCCGGCGCTCGGCCAGGCGCGCGAGCGCCTCAGGCAATTGCGAGCGATCGCCCGGCTGCGACACGATCACATCAGGCGCCACACGGCTACAGAGATCCTGCCCTTTGTTTCGGTGGCTGCGCGGATTGTAGATTAGGCCCACCGTCGGCGCCGCACCTTCGCCGCGCACGTTGTTGCGCTCGCGCCAGGCAGCCGCATCTTCCGCCGGCTTGCGCGGCAGGTCGGCAAAATCGTAAATCGGACTGACCATCGCACCCTGACCTTAGCGCCAAACCATAGCCATCCACTAGGCTTTTCTTGCTAGCGGAGGGTTTTCATTGGCCCGAGTGGCATCGCGACATCGCGTGGCCAGGCCTTCGAAATCGCTGGTCAACGCGCCGCGATTGGATAGATTGCGCGCATGCTGACTGAGGACCTGCTCGATTCCGCCCGCGGCCTCAGCGACGGAATCGTCGCCCTGCGCCGTGCCATCCACGCCGAACCCGAATTGGGCCTGCATACGCCCAAGACCATGGCGAAAGTGCGGGCAGCGCTGGCGGACCTGCCGCTGACATGGCGCGAAGGCCCGTCAACCACCGGGCAAGTCGCAACACTCGAGGGCGGCAAGCCCAGCGACGGACAGCGTCGCCGCGTCCTGCTGCGCGGCGACATGGATGCGCTGCCGATGGACGAGAAGACTAATCTCGACTTCGCATCGACCATCGCAGGGCGGATGCATGCCTGCGGCCATGATACGCACACAGCGATGCTGGCGGGTGCGGCACGATTGCTGTGCGCGCGGCGCGACGAGATCGCGGGCACTGTCGACTTCATGTTCCAGCCGGGCGAAGAGGGCTATCACGGCGCGCGCTTCATGCTTGAAGACGGGCTTATCGATCCACTACCCGATGCCGCCTTTGCGCTGCACATCATGCCCAATGCACCTTTCGGCGTGCTGGCCGGGCGCCCCGGGCCGCTGCTGGCGGCGGCAGACCAGTTCACCATCAACCTCAGCGGGCAGGGCGGTCATGCGTCGATGCCGCATGATTGCGTCGATCCGATCCCCGGCGCGGCTGCGCTGGTGGGAGCGATCCAGGCGATGGTCACGCGCCGCTTCAATGCGGCGAGTGCAGTGATCGTCACCGTGACGCAGGTTCATGCGGGAACTGCGTTCAACGTTATCCCCGACGATTTGATGCTGGCGGGCACGATCCGCACTCTCAGCCCCGAGCACCGGCAAAAGGCCGAAGCGCTGCTGCGCGAAACGGCCGATCATGTCGCACGTGCACATGGCCTCACCGCCGAATGCAGTGTGAACCGGGGCTTCCCGGTGACGATCTGCGACCAGCGCGCAGTGGCATTGGGCCAATCGGTTGCAACCGGGATCGGCGGCGAAGCCGGTTGGCGCGATCTTGCTGACCCGATCATGGGGGCGGAAGATTTCTCCTATGTGCTGGAGAAAGTGCCCGGCGCGATGTTCTTCCTCGGCGTCGCCAATGAAGGCGAGGATTGGCGGCAGTGCTGCGCTATCCATTCGCCGCGCATGCATGTCGACGAGAAGGCGCTGCCCAAGGGCACCGCGATGCTAGCGGGCTGCGCGCTCAAATTTCTCGAAAGCGGCTGGGAAGGCTGACCCCTCAAGGCAATTTGCAGCACTTACGCAAAAACCGGGGCCGCCCTTTGGCGGCCCCGGTCGAGGGTGTCTGCGCTCCCCCCGAAGCGCAGGCTGGAGTAGTTGTCAGGCAGGCCTTCGGGCAAAGATACCGAAACCGGCGATGATCGCATAGCATAATGCCGGCAAAGCCAACGCAGTTGCAAGGCTGGTGGCGTCTGCAAGTGCGCCATAAATCGTCGGGATCACTGCGCCGCCTGCAATCGCGACATTGATGATGCCCGATCCGTCGGCCGCGCGCGGCCCCAGCTTTTCGCAAGCGAGCGAGAAGATTGTGGGGAACATGATCGAGTTCATCAGGCCCACCGCCAGCAGCGAATAGCCTGCCACTTCGCCGGTCGAGTTGGCCGAAATTGCGATCAGCGTGATCGCGCCAGTGGCAACGGTCGCCAGCAGCAGGCCCGGGCTGACCACGCGCAGCAGGCCCGAGCCGATGAAGCGGCCGACCAGCGCACCGCCCCAGTAGAGCGAGATGAGCTTGCCCGCTTCCTGCTCCGGAATGTTGAGCACCTCAGCCTGCATCAGATAGTTCACGATGAAGCTGCCGATCGCCACTTCGGCGCCGACATAAAGGAAGATGCACGCCGCGCCATAGCCGAATCGTGGGTGCTTCAGCAGAGTCAGCCCTTCGCTGAAGCTGGTTTCCTCATGCCGCTCGCCCTTGAGCCGGTTGCGGAACATCCACACGACTCCGGCGACCACGGCCAGCGCAGTGGCTAGGCCAAGGTAGCCATTCACGATCGCCTGCGTTTCGGCGGTGCGGTAGGCGTCGAGCTCTGCGCCTGACAGCTCGGCAGCAGTGATGGAGGCAAGGCTTCCCAGTATCAGTATCGACCCGAAATAGGGAAAGATCGTGGTGCCCAGCGAGTTGAACGCCTGCGCAAAGGTCAGGCGGCTGTGGGTGGTCTTGACCGGGCCGAGCAGGCTGATCAGCGGATTGGCGACGATCTGGACCAGCACGACGCCGGTCGCGAGAATGAAATAGGCGAACAGGAACACGCCGAACACTGCCGACTGGCTTGCCGGGATGAACAGCAGGCAGCCCACCAGCATCGTCAGCAGACCCGCCACTGCGCCGCGCATATAGCCGATCTTCTTCACGAAACGCGCACCCGGAATGCCCACCACCGCATAGGCAATGAAGAAGCAGAACTGGACGAGGCTCGCCTCGAAGAAGCTCAACGTGAAGAGCTCCTTCAGCTTGGGGATGATCACGTCATTGAGCGAAGTGATACCGCCGAAGATGAAGAACAGGCCGAAGACGAAATAGTTCAGGCCGGGCGCATCGATCGGAGTGCCGTGTTCCTCGACCAGAACCGGATCCGTACTCGACGCAACATCAGGTACCAACGCCATTCAGATTCTCCCCCAAAGGCCGGTCTTCGCCAGCCTTGATCTATTGGTCGGGCAAATTAGCGGCGCCCGTGCCGCAGTCCACCTGTATACGAATGCACCGCTGTTTCCCTGTTCAGAACGAACATTCAGTTCCTTCGGGCATGTCCTGCCGCGCAATCGCTGCCACGCTCAAGGTCACGGAGCCTCCAGAGGCGATCGTGATGCCGTCGCCAAGGCCCGGGGCGCATTTCGCGGTGATCACCATCTCGCGCCAGCCCTTGCCCTCGGCATGGGCAAGCTGGCTGGTAATGTCGATTGCGGTTTCGCCGATCTTCAGCGTGACGGGTGCGCGCGGACGCTCGGCAATCGCATAGAGGATGCGGAATCCGCCCACTCCTTCGCCATCTTGCGCGATGGTGAGCTCGGTACCCGGGTCGAACGCGATTTCGCGGGCATCCTCCTGCCGCTCCTTGTCGATGCCGCGCGCGGTTATGCCGCCGCCCTGGCCGCGCAGGTTTGGCAGTTCGACGCCGCCTGCTTTCGCAACAATCCCGTCGGCAATCCTGCCGTTGCCATACCAATCGGTGGCCGCGGCGCCGTTCTGCAGCGCGCAGCTTTCGTCAAGCTGCGAGAAATCGCCGCTATCGGACAGCGAGAGGCCGTACCCGAGGCGGAACAGCGCGCCATCCACGCCATTGACCGGCGTTCCGATGCATCGCGCGGGCCAGCTGAACGAAAGCCGCCCGGTCGCTTCGCGCTTGCCGAACAGCACATCGGCCAAGCCGTCCCCTTCGCTGCCCGGCAGCCACGAAGCGACGAAAGCATCGGCGGCATTGAGCTCGCGGTTTATCCACAAGGGACGGCCCGAGAGGAACACTGCGACCGCGGGAATTGCTTCGGCCTTGAACTTGCGCAGCAGCTCCAGCCCCTCTTCGTCGTCGAACAAGAGGTTCTTCCTGTCGCCCGCGAACTCGGCATAGGGCTGTTCGCCAAACACCACGATCGCGATGTCGGGGCGGGACTGGAAGCTGCCATCCTCCGAAAGCAAAGCAGTTCCACCGGTTTCGGCTGCCGCCTGCGCAATTCCAGCAAAAATGGAAGTCGCGCCGGGGAAATAGTCATTGGTCAGCTCGCGGCCGCCCTGCCATGTCAGCGTCCAACCGCCCGCAGCCTGTGCAATACTGTCTGCCGCGCGCCCGGCCACGAGGATCGAAGCGCCCTGCTTCAGCGGCAAAACGCCATTGTTCTTGAGGATCACCTGAGACTTGGCGACGGCTTCGCGCGCTATAGCGCGGTGCTCGGCAGAGCCCAGCTTGCCCATGTCTCCTGCGTTCGGCCGGGCCGAGGGCTTGACCGCTTGCGGGCCGATGATCCCAGCGCGCAGCTTGACCCGCAATACACGCCCGACCGCCTCATCGAGTCGCGCCATCGGGATCGTTCCGTCCTTCACCTGCGCGACGAGGCTTTCGAGCAGGCCCTTCCAATCGTCAGGCACCATGTAGATATCGATCCCGGCGAGCAGCGCCTGCGGGCAATCGGCAACGGTGCAGCCCTTGATCTGGCCATGCCCGTTCCAGTCGCCCACGACCAGCCCGTCAAACCCCATTTCCTCGCGCAGGACGCCGGTGAGCAACGGCTTGCTGCCATGCATCTTCACGCCATTGATCGAATTGAAGCTGGCCATGACTGCTTCGACACCAGCGTCGATCGCAGCGGGGTACGGCACGGCATGGGTCGCCTTCAAAACCTCGATGTCGCCGTTCACTTCGCCCTGGTCGACGCCATGCTCGGTCCCGCCATCGCCGAAGAAATGCTTGGCGGTGGCGATCACCCTTCCGCTGCCGAGGAAGTCGTCTGCGCCCTTGCGGCCCTGCAGCCCTTCAACCAGGGCCGCACCCATGCGAGCCACGAGCCAGGGGTCTTCGGAATAGCTTTCGTAAGTACGGCCCCAGCGGTCATCACGCGCCACGGCTACCGTGGGCGAGAAGTTCCAGTCGATCCCGGTAACTTCGATCTCGGTCGCGGTGGCAGCGCCGATCTGCCGCACGATATCGGGATCATGCGTCGCGCCCAGCCCGATGTTGTGCGGGAAGATCGTGGCCCCGAACACATTGGTGTGGCCGTGGACGGCATCGGTGCCCCACATGGTCGGAATGACGGGTTCATTGCCGGCAAGTGGCTTTGCCGATGCTTCCCACATCTCGTCGGCCAGCCGGAGCCATTCCGAGGCCGGGGCGAACTCGTCGCCATATGGCCCACCATTGCCGCCATTGAGGTAGCTGCCGAAGCGATAACGCTCCATGTCCTCGGCGGTGAAGGAATTGATCTGCGGTTGGATGAGCTGAGCAACCTTACGCTCGAGGCTCATCCGCGCAAGCAAATCAGCGACTGGCGCATCTTCAGTAGAAGCTGCAGATAGCGGCGCGGGCCGCGCAGGCTCCCCCAGTGTATCCAGCGCTGTCGTGCAGCCACCCAAGCCGATTGCGGCCGCAAGGATCAGTGCACCAAATCGCATCGAAACATCCCCTTCCCAAGGATGAAGGCACCCCATCCCATTGAGGGGAACGTTAAATGAGAACGTTCTCAATGGCAAGCGCCGATGAATGGTTAGCGTAAAATCAAACGACTACATGGGCCGCGCGATCGCAGCGACCAGCAGCGAGGCCAGGGCGCAAAGCGCCGCCAGCACCCAGAACAATCCGGCGAAGCCGAAGAGCGGCACGAGCGACAGCGTGAGCCAGGGAATAATCATCGAAGGAACGGTATTGGTGAGGTTGAACAGGCCGAGATCACGCCCGCGTGTTTGCGGCCGCGGCAGGACCCGCAAGGTCTGGCCCGAATGCAGGGCCAGGAACAGCATCGAAGCGACGCCGAACAGCATGTAGCCCGCGATGGCGAATTCGAGGCTAGGCGCAAGCGCCATCATCGCCAGCCCCGCTGCGGAAATGCCTGCGCTTACAGCCAGCGGCAACATCGGCCGGCGTTCCCGGTCGGACCATCGCCCTACAAACAGCGCCAGCGGCACCGCCACGACCAGCACCGTGCTGAAGAGCCGCGCCGCATCGTTCCCGCCATAGCCGGGCGCGAGCGAGCGGAGCCAAAACAGCAGGAAGGCGAACAGCGCGGCTTCGGCAATCTGCACCAGCAGCCGCGCCAACCACATGCGGGCGACAGCCGAGCGCGACCGCCTCGGTTCGACGGGCTCGCCAGCGATGGGAGCCGTGGGTGACATCAGTCGCGGCAATTCATGGTCGCGCCCAAAAATCAGAACCGGGGCAACCATCGCGACCACCAGCATCGCCACCACAACCAGTCGCGAGTCATCCCCCGCAAATCCCGGCGTCGTCACCAGTGCCGCCGAAAGCCCCCCGAGCGCAGGGGCGAATGCGAACAATCCGCCGAGCAGCCCCTTTTGCTCGTCGGGCACGCAGTCCCCGGCCCATGCCGCGAGCGGGCCGAGCATCATGTTGAGGCAAAGTTGCCAAGCCATGATCACGAGGATCAGCCCGGTCACGCTGTCGGCGTATCGAACCGCCACCAGCAGCGCGCTCGAAAGCAGCAGCCCAGCCGCGATCCACCCCGGGCGGCTGCCGCTCCGGTCGCTGAGCCAGCCGAAGCCGATATTGGCAAGGCTGGCCACGATCGCCCCGGTGAAGGTGGCATAGGAAAGCGCCTGTATATCGTTGCTGCCGGTAAGGTCGGAAATCCGCACCGGCAGCAGCACGGTCAGGAAAGGAACATAGGCGACCGCGCCGCCAGCGGCTGCAAGCGCCAGCAGGAGGATAAACCACAGCGGCTGGGGCGCTGGCGGCGAAGTCTCAGGCGCCATTCGTGCGCGGCGCCGGTCCGATCGAAGCGCGTTCGACAAAAGCGGCGGCGACATTTACCGGATCGCCTGGCCTCGGCTCGCCGCCCGCAGCCTGGATCAGCAGTTCGACCGCGCGCGCAATCGTGGCGGCGATGGGCTGGTCGATGGCAGCCAACGGCGGCTCGGTGAAGCGCACGGTGGGCGTGTTGTCGAAACTGATCAGGGAAAGGTCGTCGGGAATGCGCAGGCCCCGATCGCGCGCGATTTCAACCGTCGCCGTGGCCATCTGGTCACTTGAAGCGATGATCGCCGTGGGCCGATCGGCAAGGTCGAGCAGCTTCTGCGCCGCGGCAAGGCCACTGGCGAAACCAAAATCGCCGCGCACGCACAGATCGTCAATGGCTAGGCCCGCCCCTTCCAACGCGCTACGCCAGCCATCGATGCGCCAGTCGGCAATCTGGTAATCGGTCGGCCCGGCAATGAACCCGATGCGTTTGTGGCCTAGTTCAATCAGGCGGCGGGTCGCGAGCCGGGCCGCCCCTTCGTCATCCATCGTCATTGGCAGGCCCGGGCCGGGCTCGCGCGAACCGATCCGCGCGAAAGGGATCTTTTGCGCCGCGAGCAGATCCGTGATCAGTGGATTGTAGGAGTGCGGCGGGGTCAGGATGATCCCGTCCGGTTGGAGCGCGGCAATCGCCGCCTTGAGTTCGCGCTCGACGTGGTCGTTATGCGTGTCGACCAATTCGAAGATCATGCGATAGCCATGCTCTGCACATTTGAGCATGCCGCCGAGCAGCATCTGGTCGACCCAGTCTGTGCCCTGGCGCGACTTCCAGTGCTCGATCGTGCGCTCGCGATCATTGAGTGCAAGGATTAGATAGGAGCGCGATCCGCTCATCCGCTGCGCCGCAATCGAGGGAACATAGCCCAGCCGGTCGATCGAATCCTGCACCCGCTGCTTCATCGCGGGGCGAACATTGGGCTCATTATTGATGACGCGACTGACCGTCTGCAGGGAAACCCCCGCATCCTCGGCTACATGCCGAATGGTAACTGCCTGCCGCCTGCGTGCCATTCCTTACTGATTCCCGCCCCGGATACAGGCCCTGCCGGTAGCCTTATCTTCCGAGCATTGCCAGACGCGAACCCAATCGATTTCCATCTGCTTGGGGAAACCCGCTTCGGAAACGCCTCCAAGGCCGCGCCTTTCGGCAAGCCCCCCCCCGATCGCGAGGTTGAGGATCAGGTGGAAACGCCGGTCGAAGGGGGCATTCGGATCGTCGCTTTCGGTCGTGAACCACTCATCCGCAGTGCGACTGGCAAAGGGCTTCCCGTCGACAGTCCAGGTGAAACTGCCCTCCGCCCAAATAACGCCAAATGTGTGAAACCCGCCGTCGAGCACGGGGGAATAGCTGATTTCGGTGCTGGCCAGCTTGTTGTCCGGCCAGCCGCCGCCGAAATGCAACGTGCCTAGGATCGTGTCCTCGCGCCCGCTTTTGCAGTTCTCGCATGGCACGCCGAGATTGACCGCCTCGAGGATGTCAATCTCTCCCGAGCGCGCCCATCCGCCATAGACATTGTCTTCCGGCAACATCCAGATCGCTGGCCAGGTGCCCTGGCCTTGCGGTAGTTTCGCGCGGACTTCGATCTTGCCATATTTCCAGGCGGCCTTCCCGCGTGTGACCACCCGCGCACTGCTGAAGGGCTGGACCTTGGTTGCTTGCGGATCCCCGAATTGCGCCGCGAGGGCCGGTGGACGGGCTGGCCCTTTGCTCCGCTCCTTGTGCGCGGTGATCACCAGCTTGCCATCCTCGATCGCCGCGTTGCGAAGGCGGTCAGTATAGCATTGGCGCTCGTCATTGCCGCCACCCCAGCAATCGACATCGAAGTCCCACTTGGCACGGTCGATTTGCGGGCCGTCGAATTCGTCCGACCACACCAGTTCCCAGCCGGCGTCTGGGTTGTCGTCGGGCTCGATTGCCGATGCCCAGCTAGACGCAAGCAGCATCGCGCCGAGTGGCAGCAAAGCGAATTTCTTCATATTCATCCCCCCAAATGGCCCGACGAGAAGCGGCAGGGCAGGGCGCTTCCAATCGCGCGGGCCAAAATGCCGAAGCGGGCCCCCGCCCAATGGCAGGAACCCGCTCGGCTTGCAGCATAAAGGCCCTGTTTAGAAGTCGAAACGGGCCATGAAGCTAAAGCGCCGGTCGTTCCGAAACGCAGAGCGCGTGATCCGATCTCCATCGAAGTTCACCACCTGCGAAGTACGAGTGACTTCGTCCAAAAGGTTCACCGCCTGCACGCCAACCTTAATTTGATCAGTAACGGCATAAAATACCGACGCGTCAAGCTGCCCGGTCGACTCCTGCCAAATCGGGGAATAGGGCCAAATATCGTCACGTGCCGTAATTAGGAAGTCATCCCTCCAATTATAGGCGGCGCGCATCGCAAGTGGGCCTTTTTCATAAAAGATCGTCGCGTTAATCGTATGCTCCGAAATCCCAGCGAGAGGCTGAAGGGCAGAGAAAATGCCATTCCGGTCATTGATGTCAGAGTTTCCAAACGCACCGCCATCCACGTAGGTATACGTGAACTGCGTTCCCAACCCACTTAGCAGCCCGGGAAGGAAATCGTATGTCTGCTGGTAAGTAAGCTCAAATCCCTTCAGCGTGCCGCCGGTGTTGTCATCAGGGCCGTTAACTTCAACCGGTGTAGCGACGCCACTCGGGCTGGTATACTCGACGAGGTCCACACCGCTGTTAACGATCCCGGATATATCTTTAACGAACAGGTTCCCGGTAAGTGAGCCAACATCCGCAAAATACCATTCCAAAGATAGGTCGTAATTCCACGACTCAATCGGACGAAGATTGCGGTTACCAGTGAAGAGCTGGAACAACGGCCCGGTTTCAAGATTGCCCCCTGCCAGAAGGTCGGCGGTATTATCACCTATCGTCCCGCCAGCGCGATAAAGTGTCAGGTCAGGCCGCGAAATACCCTTCGAGACTGCGGCGCGGAGAAGCAGCCCGTCGCCGAAGTCAAATTTAACATTAAAGCTAGGCAAGAAGTGGCTGTAATTAATGTCTCTGTTATCTACGAGAATTTCGCCAGTGTGCGCGGCGACAAATTCCTGCTGGCGCGCCTCGGAGAGATCGCAATATCCGCGTACTGCACCAGGCTGGCCCGGCCCGACGCATGCGGCCTGCAATTCCGCGAGAGTGAGTACGCCGTCTTGGTTGCCTTGAGGGCCCTGATCAATGAAATCTGGGCTTGGAAATGCAAGAATTCCCTCCGTTTTAACAGTCGTATGGATGTAGCGAAGGCCAAAGTTGCCCTCCATCACTACACCGCCAGGGAAGTCGGTGCCGAAGTCCACGCGTCCGTAGAGGGCCTTGGTCTCTTCGCCCACGGCATTGATTTCTGCGGGGCAGAATGGGGCGCATGCCACAGGGTCAGTTTGGCCAAGAACTTGTGCCTGCCTTCCATTCACGCCGAAGAATGGGTTCGGGGTCTGGGAGAAGGCATTAATTTCAGAGGCAGCTTGCTTGGAGAGACCCGAAAGGTACTCCCCGAGGAGGTCATCGCTTCCGCCAAAGAAGTAAGCCGCGCCATCAGGTATTGGTTGGCCGACATTTCCACGCATGAAGCCGTTACCGAATGGATCACGTTGACGCGAATATTGCGGGAATTCGTCGGTAAAGGCGCCGCCGCCGGTCGCGAAGAATTGATCTGGCAGGCCTGTATATAATCGGCCTGGTGTAAACCCAGCCCAATCTGGAACAAATGGGCCTCCGCCCGTATAGCAGCCTGGCTGTCCGCCCCAAGGGGCGCAGCCCGCGCGACCAGCCCAAGGCGCCGACAAGTTGCCCCAAGTGCTAAACGCAGTATCGCGGGTCGTTCGGTCGCGGTCCGACCAGCGCGCACCGAAGCGTGCCTTTTTAAAGAAAGCGTCGTCGCTAATATCGTATTCCACGTCGAAGCGGGCGCTATCAAGCTCGCCATCGTTCTGCTCGACGCTATCGAGCAAGAACCAATAGTAGGTGTTGAGATCGTAATAATTAGCCGGAGCCGTCTCGCCAGAACGCGTTCCGGTTGCGCTGCCGCCAGGCGTCAAAAACTGAACACTTGGAACCTTGCCCGATAGGTCCAGGGCCAAGTCAGACCAAGTGTTCATGGCGCCGATTACAGCGTCAAGACGCTTGTCCGATTTGATGTTCTGGAATTCAAAATTGAAGCGGAGACGATCGGTCGCCGCAAAATCGATATCGACCGAAAAGTCCTCGGTATCAGCTTCTGTGCGTCGCTGGAAATTGAGGGTCTCCTGACGCAGGCCACCGTATAGGCTGCCGTATCCGCCAAAGTTACTGAGCGTGAGGACGCCACTTTCGAATACGCCGTTCTCATCGAAGGTCCAGGTCGACCCTGCAGCTGGCTCCGGGGTCTCGCCGTCGTTGTTAACTTGGGCAAGCAGGGCGTACTCATCGGTAAAAAACTCCGTATCAGCACGGAGATATTCTGCCGTAATCAGCAGGCGCTCGTCGCTGCTTTCAAACTGCGCAACGGCCGAGAATGCCTGACGCTCGCGATCAAGCGTAGTCGTGCGGACGCCGGCGCCTTTAGGAATGAGGAGCGCACCTTCGGGAGGGAAATTACTGGCATTGAAGTTTGGCTCACCGTCAAACCCGCCGTCAACAACTGTTAACGCGCGGAGACACGCATCACCGCCAGTGGTGCCAAGGCGATAGCAGGGGTCCGTCACCTGCGCCGCATCGGTGCGACTTTTCAATTCCGAATATGCATAACCAAGCTGCAGACCGAACCGGCCGGCGCCCGTCTCCCATGTATTGGAGACAAGGCCCGAAAACTCAGGGGTCCATTTCTCCCTGAGATCGCCATAGGTGGCGCCAATTGTACCGGCTACCTTCAGGCCGTTGGTATCAAGAGGCTTGCGGGTCACCAGGTTCACTGTTCCGGCGACGCCCCCATCGATCATATCCGAGGTAACGTTTTTGAAAACTTCGACGCGGCCCAAAAGCTCTGGAGAGACATCGTTGAAGCTCAATTCGCGCCCGCCCGTAGCGGAAAAAATATCCCTGCCATTGAGCTCAGAGCGCACAAATGGAAGTCCGCGAACGATGACGCCCGTCCCCTCAACTGAGAACCGGTCCGGATCAGAAGGCTTCTCGAAGCGCCCGATATTAACACCGGGAACGCGCTGCAATGCCTCCGCAACAGATCGGTCCGGCAGTGCGCCGATATCCTCTGCCGTGATGGCATCGACGAACGTATCCGCATCACGCTTGATATTTTGAGCGCTTTCGAGGGAGGCCCGGAAGCCTGATACGACAATTACATTGTCGCCCTCCGAGACCTCTTCCCCAACGGCCTCAGCTTCTTGAGCACGCACTGGCGAGACTATCATCGCCGAAAGGGCAATGCTTGATGCGGTGGTGAGTGCGAGAAGGCGTGGCGACAATGCGGCCTTCGCTTGCGTTTGCTTAGACAAGATTAAACTCCCCCAGAATGCGCGCGGAATTTTCCATTAGACTCCCTTTCTCTTAGCCGCTTATGTTAGCGTTCACAATACTAAAAATGAACGTTCACAAATTACTCGTGGATTGCTTGCCGGCCATGGCCTTATTGCAGCGATCGCGGTATGAATGACGAGATCAAACAGAGGGTCCTTGCAAGAAATGAACTACGGCAGCGCCATCAAGCACATCGTGATCGTCGGGGGGGGGACTGCTGGCTGGATGGCGGCGGCGGTCTTATCGAGGCTCAAAAAGGGTGGGCCCCTCGACATAACTCTAATTGAATCGGAACAGATCGGCACAGTTGGTGTAGGCGAAGCGACTATCCCGCCATTCGTCGAATTCAATCGACTGCTGGAAATCGATGAGCGCGAGTTGCTTTCCGAGGCACAGGGGAGCTTCAAGCTCGGCATCCAATTCCAGAATTGGGCACGCTTGGGAGACAGTTATATTCACCCGTTTGGCGCGTATGGCTATCATATGGGCGGGATTTCATTTCACCAAGTTTGGCGCCGGATGCAGCAAGCCGGCGATAAAAGGCCGATACAGGCCTTTAACCTTGAGACTATGGCGGCTTATTTTGGCAAGTTCGCACGAACTGAGGACTATGCCCAAGAGGATCTACCTCCCGTTAATTATGCCTACCATTTAGATGCGGGGCGCTATGCAGCATTCCTGCGGAAATATGCGGAGGCCCGTGGCGTAACCCGGCGAGAGGGCCTGATTAGGGATGTTTCGCTTGCCGATGAAACCGGATTTGTGAATTCAGTACAGCTGCAGAGCGGGCAGGAAATCGCCGGGGATCTGTTTGTGGATTGCTCTGGGTTTCGGGGTCTGCTTATAGAGCAGGCGCTCGAGACAGGGTATGAAGATTGGACCCATTGGCTGCCATGCAATCGTGCAGTAGCATTGCCGTGTAATCGTGATGACGGCAGCCCACCCGCACCCTTTACCCGTGCGACAGCACATTCGGCTGGCTGGCAATGGCAAGTGCCCCTTCAACATCGCAATGGCAATGGGCATGTATTTTGCGATGCTTACATGTCGGCCGATGAGGCCCATGCAATCCTAGTCAGCAATATTGCAGGAAAGCCGACCGCAGAACCAAACCATCTGCGGTTCGTGACAGGCCATCGCAAGAAATTCTGGAACAAAAATGTGGTGGCGCTCGGTTTGTCGGCGGGCTTCATGGAGCCGCTCGAATCAACTTCGATCCATTTGGTTAATACCGGCGTGAATAAGCTTCTAGCGTTGCTAACGTTAGAAGGGATCAGTCCAACTCAGGTCGAGGCTTTCAACCGTCTTACAATTAAAGAATATGCTAGAATTCGTGATTTCCTGATCTTGCACTACAATGCCACAGAGCGAACAGATTCGGAGTTTTGGAATTATTGTCGCACAATGAGTGTGCCAGAAACGCTGACCGAGAAGGTAGAGCTTTTTAAGGCTAACGGACAGATCTTTCGCGAAGAGGATGAGCTGTTTACGGAAACTAGCTGGGCGGCGGTAATGATGGGTCAAAGGATCGCCATGGGAGGGCATAACCCCATTGCAGATACCTTCGATGTCCCCCGTACTCGGAGCGAACTTGACGAGATGGAAAAATCGATCCGGTTTGTTGTCAACCATATGCCCGGGCACGGCGATTATTTGAACCGATATTGCCCAGCACCATCAATTTGAAAACTCGATATGTGCTTTTATTGACTGGTTTGCGCAAGTCCGTAGGCGCCCTGCCGTATCCAGAGTTGCTGCAGTTGCCGATCCCCGGCGCAACCAGAAGGCAAGCCCGCGATTGTGCTGAAAACCTCAAGAGGTAGGTGTCCCGATCGAAGGCAACGGGCTCTCGGGACGAGGGGCGCTTTGCATTCGGCGCGCGACTTAATCGCCTTACTAGATCCAAGCGCTTTGCCATTGGGAGAGGATTTCAGCCGCTCCCGCTTCAGCCAACAAGGCCTTAACCACCATAGAGCGGGCAAGCTACTCCTCCGATTTGAGGAAGTAGACCGGGCCGATGTCGAGCGTCTGGTCGGGATTGCGGAGCTGCAAAATAAGTTGTGCCCCGCCGATCGGAATAGCTACTGGAGCCCGGGTTTTCAGTCTCACCAGCTGCCAGTTATCAGTAACGGCAATTCGACTTTGCGCAAACCTGACGGCTTCGCCGCCCCCAGTCTCGACATAAATTTCCAGCCTGGCCTTCCCATCATCAAATGCTGATTGCACTGTCTTGGCGGCAACCGCAATTACGAGAACATCGCCCTCTTCGATCCGGCCTTCGATCGGCAGTTTCGCAACAATTTTCGGCGCGCCCTCGGGGCCATTAAGCGAAGTAAGTCGAGTGGCCCTTCCAAGCCAAATCGTTTTATCCTCGCGCACCTCGTAGCTTCCGCCGGGCGCTTCAAAATTCCAACTTCGGTTACCCGGATTATTCAGCAATGTTCCCACTCCTCTCAGAGCTTCCGGAAGCTCAAGCGGCGAGGGCAGATTGAGCGCCCCCGGTGGAGGCGGTTTAGCGCCCGAAAGAATTGACGTTGTGCCAGTAACAATAATAGCTTGGCCGATTTCCAGGATTTGGCGCGTACGCCCGAATTGAATTGCCACGATGCCGTCTTTAGGTCGCAACCCCATTTCAGCCGTTGCATTTACTTCGTACCAATCCCACTCACGGCCGATTTCGAGCGTCTCCTCGCCAAAGCCGGGATAAGGCGGTTCATTTTTTTGAAAACGGACACGTAAGATGCCTTTGCCATTATCGGTCTGAGCCTCAATGGTTCGAGCATAAAAGCCTATCGTAACATCTTCACCGCGACGGATGCTTTTTGTGATCGGGAGGTTTGTCCCGGCGACATAGATGAATTCATCCGCGCGCCTGACCTCGAAACGACGAGCCGCACCCCCCCCGGGTATATTGGGATCAACAACCGCGCTTGCCACTAGGTCCGCGCCATAACTTTCCCAGTCGATACGGGAGGGATCGTTCGCAAGTTCGCCAGGAAGTTGGGCATCAAGAGCTTCAAGAGCCGCCCCGCCACTTTGAGCCATTAGGGCATTTGTTGTATTCAAGCCAAAGGCCGCACAGAGGGCGGTCAATGCAATCAAGCGGGTCACGAAATCCCTCCCTAGTCTTTGTGGAATGGGTGCTGACTTGTAGGCGATGAGAACGTTAACAAAATAAAGGCCAGTTCGCAAGTCAGAGCCGGCGCCAAGCGCTGAATCCCGAGCTGAATTAAATGCACTCCGTGAATGCGCAATGCATGTCCCCCGTCAGCGCCAATGGCTCAGATTTGAGGTTGTGATTTAAGGAGGATTTGAGCCTCGTCGTAGTGGCGGAGGAACGAAGATGAAGCCCAAATCCTCCCTTCCTCAAGTCTCACATACTGCCCAATAGGCGCTGACCCCGGACAAGTGAAGCTCACCCATGGCGGCTTGATGAAGCCTTGTAGCTTCAGCCAGCATGTTCGATGCATGCGCTTCGATTGGGTCTTGGGTCACTCGAAAACTGACTTAATTAGCGTTTCTGATTGCCTTCGTTATCTATCGGCATTTCTCTGGCAGCCGCGTTTGCTTTTTGCCTGATTTCGGACAGTTCGGCGCTGATCATCGTTATTAGTTCACAACTGCCTCACTGACTAAGTCGAGGAATTTGCGAAAGTTATATTCTGCAAAGTATGGGACCCCCATGCCCTGAGGTAAACTACCGACCCAGTTGCTTTGCTGTGTTGCGTTGAGCTTCAAGAGCATAGATCGCGCGCCTGTAGCATTTAGTATCGGCTCATATAAACTTGAACGAACAACGACAATTTGACGCTCGACATCAACTGCCACCATCTGACCGTCGAAGCCAAGCGCTACAATAAAACGTCGCCCACTTTGTGTGTCGGCGAACCAAAATTGGGCAAAATAGAATGCTTGCGGTTGTTTCGCAGCCCCGACGATAGAGTCGATATAGCCCTGGGAAATCACTTGTTTGCCACCGTATGTGCCCCGATTGAGAACCAGCTGTCCTAGGCGCGCAAAGTCTCTAGGCTTCGCATCAATGCAGCAGTAGCTTAAAACGTTGCCATCTCTTGCTTGAGAGTTATCTCTCCACCAGTCTGCGTCCATTCCAATTAGTGAGAATAGGTTACGCTCAGCCCATTCAGAAAGGTGATCGCTTTGTCCACGAGAGAGGACTTCTCCCAATATCATGGTGTCACAATTGGAATAAACCCACGCTCCAGTTGGATAGGGAGCTGTGCCGTTTTGCCACCATGGGTACTGGTTTCCTGACTGCGCCAAACCTCGGTTGAGGCATGGTGTCATTTGATCATCAAGCCATATTATGTTGCCGCCATTAGCATACTCTGAACCGCACTCCCTCGCCTCCCTGCTGGGAGGGTCAGAGCACATCGGAACCAGTCCAGAGCGCATATCAAGAACATCTCTCAGAGTTATGCTTGATCTTGCATCCGTTGCTAATTCATTAAGATAGAGTCCGGCTGTGTCTTGGGTTGATCTAACAATGCCCTTATCAATGCCAATTCCAAAAAGTATCGAGGTGAAAGATTTTGCCACTGACCAGGATGTTGCAGTGCTATTTTTGTCGCGGACCCCATACCGATTCAGCAAATCAGCCGCTGAGAGGTCGACAATCCTAGAAGCTGCGAAGTCTGCTTCCTGCTGTGAGATGCCGCGGTATTTTTCGAAGGCGATTTTGCCGTTTTTTACTACAACAAAGGCTTGTCCATAGGTTCCGTCTAGAAGCGCAAGACTTGCCGCCTCCTCTAATTTTGCTGAGGAAAGACCAACCTCTTCCGGAGTTGCCTCTTGCCATGCCAGTGGATCGGGAGACGGTGATACAATTGGCGCTGGCTGCGGGCTTTCGGAGCTATCTTCTCCACCACATGCAGACAGAGACAGGAAGGCGAGCGCTGAAAACAAGAGATTTCCGAACCCATGTTTCATTAACATCACCCACCTTCTGATCGCGCACCGCTCAGTCGAATTTAAACTTATCATCCCTCGCAAAAGGCAACAAGCTTGGCGCTGATCAGAACGGCTCTCGAATGACAGGATTGAGCTCTGCAATTTTGTGCCGCGTAATTCGAGGACCCACTCGAGGAAGCAACTGCGCCAGATCGCACGAAGCATCGAGAGCTTCGGTTTCACTAATCCTGTTTTGGTAGATGCCGGCGGAGAGGTAATCGCCGGCCATGATCGCCTCGACCTCAACAATTTTGATTCCTTCGAGGGATCTGTGCAACGACATGAAATCTGCCTTTCTCAGCCTGTGCTATTTGGCGCGATGCTGTTGCAAGAATCCAAGGATCGCCGCGCGGGCAGCGGGTCCGGCAAACAATTCGGCTTGGGCCAGGCTTTCTTCGGCAAGATATTCGCCAAGCGATTGGTCTTCGGCGCAAGTGAGGAGGTGCTTGAGCCTGGCCACTGCCTCTTGCGGCAAGCCAGCCAGGCGATCACCCAAATTGCGAACGAAAGATCGCAACTGCGCATCTTCGACATAGGCGGTTCATTATGTTCATTGCTTAATTGCAGCAAGTATGATCTCTCCACAAAAGGCAGCCAAAAAATTAAACCGTGGCGTCACCAAGTGGATCCAATCAAACGGGCGGAAAAAACGGTCTTTCAGTTTTAGTAGCGAGACCAAAAAATAATCACATCCTATCTTCTAGAAAATAAAAATTTGGAGTAAGTTCAATGAAACGAATATTTGCTTTGGTTGCCTTGTCAATTTTAACTTCTTGCTCGGGCGAGTATAATATTGAAAATCCTCAAAACAGAGGTGATTTTGTCGCCGCCGTAATGAGTGGCGCTCCAACGATTTTCAATTTTTCCGAAAAGCAAGATGCTGATTATTGGGCTTGCATGTCCCCGCGAATAGCGGAGATTGAAGAAAATTTAACGGCTGAAGAAACGTCTGCGATCGATGAAATTTTGGCGGTCATAAAAGCAGACCCCGATGCATCTAGGCCAGATCTCGAACTACAGGTTATGATTCTTTCGGCTAGCATCGTCGACCATGGGGAAGAGTCATTCAGAGAATGTGTAGGCGCAACAGGAATGCCGTTCTCGGATTGATTCGTGTGATTTTAGCGCACGATGAAGTGCTTGCTCCTCATCGTGCGTTTTGCATTGCCGCCCCTCTCCGATCATTCACCGCAGTCACTTGCAGTCTTTCGATCTTCAATCGATGAACTTTCGATAGCGAATGGCTCCTTCGAACATTATCGGCCATGACTGAGAACCTTTTATGACACTCATCGAGCGCACCCGTACCATCGTCGAAACCCGTCTGTTTGAGCACTTGATTACTTTAGTAATTGTGGTCAACGCTATTGGCCTGGGCTTGGAGACCTCGCCATATGCCATGGCCGAGTTTGGACAGCTAATCACAGTGCTAGACCGAATAGCTCTGACGATTTTTGTAACCGAATTGACCTTGAAGCTTTTTGTCTATCGGCTGAGGTTTTTCTCGACTGGGTGGAACATTTTTGACTTTGTCATCGTGAGTGTCGCACTCATACCAGTAGCGCAACAGTTCTCTATCCTGAGAGCGCTGCGTATCTTTCGTGCCTTGCGACTAGTTTCTCTGGTCCCTAGCATGCGCAAGGTCATCGTCGGTCTGTTTAGTGCCATCCCAAGTATCGGTACCGTTATTGTAATGCTCGTGCTGCTTTTTTATATCAGCGCAGTAATCGCGACTAATCTCTTTGGTTCGACATTCCCAGAATGGTTCGGCACACTTGGCGCATCTCTATTTTCGCTGTTCCAAATAATGACTTTAGAAAGCTGGTCGATGGGCATAGTGCGGCCGGTGATGGAGGTGTACCCCAATGCTTGGGTGTTTTTTGTACCATTTATTCTAATCACTAGTTTTATAGTTCTTAATCTTTTCATCGGTGTGATAGTCAACGCTATGTCGGAAGCGACAAGCGAGGGAGCACATGATGAACGAAAGGAAATTTTACTTGAGCTTCGCGCCTTAAGGGAACAAGTCCGCGTTTTGCGGAGGACGGGTATGGAATGAATTAGGCGCGACTGCCTTTGGTCGAAACCAAAGGTGTCGCAGCGAATTTCTTGGCTCTACCTAAGAAATACCTCAGACGAACAGGTGTCTTGGCGCACTTAGATTCGGTCTTAAATTGGACAGTCTCCGGACCCTCAGGCGTCGTTTCTTTATCGTACGCACGATTTGTGCATCTGGGCTCTCTAGGAATGCGCGCCGGGCAAGGAGGCCGTTTTTAGCGCCGAATGGGCTGCTTATTTGTGGAAGTCGAGGTCGCCCAGGCGAGCGATGTGCGGGCGCGAGCGGAAGAAGGACGACTGGTAACCAGCAGAGCGAAAGAACAGCGCGCCCGGTGCGTGGTCGCGGCCCTTACCCTGCACCGCTTCACGCGCAAGCCGCTGCGAGGTTTCCCAGCGCGGATCGCCAAAGGGGCGATAGGCATGCACGTTGAAGAATTGCTTGGGTTGCAGCGCGACGCCGCAGATGGTCGGTGCGAACCGGCCCGATTCAACGCGGTTCAAAACCACGCTGGCCACGGCCAGCTGAACATGTTCGGGCTGGTTGGCGGATTCGTGATGGATGATTTTGGCAAGGCAGAGGATATCCGCCTCCGAATGATCGCCGCTGGCAGCCAGAACTTCCGGCTCCGGTTCGACGGGAAGCGGCTGTTCGACCGGCTGCGACACGAATTCGATGTTATGTGCGACAGTCACTTGCGGGACCATTCCGATTTCGACCGAAGTGGTGTCTTCGACGGTCGACGCATTGGCCGCGTCATTTGCTCCGATAGCCGACCCGCCGATGACGGTGGTGGCGATCAGAGCGCCCAGCGCAGGCAGGACCTGCAACGGGCGGATTATGCGTTTGGTATTCATTTGAAAAGTGCCCGCACCTTACGATCCTGTGTGCGGATCAAAGGCGCGCTGAGCTCCATAGTTGCCTCATACGCGTTTATGAGGCGGAAAGGTGGTTCCAAAGCGAATGTAATGCAACGGCAACGAGGCGAGTTGCGCCGGGAACGAGGCGAACCGAGGCCAAAAATATGACATAAAATTAAGGATTACGCCGCGAATTTCTGATTTCTGCAATCCTATTACGCCATCTCACGGATCGAAAAGTGTTTATTGTCACGATGCGTGCAAGGAACAGGATTTGCATCGCTGCACTGATCGTCTCGCGCGAGCAATATGCCGGGGCCTTCCGCAGGCCCCAACCGATCAGAAATCAGCCTAGCTTGCATCGCTCGAATCAATGTGGCATCGAGAACCGCTCCGGAACACAGGTTGCCTGGGCGCTGTTCCAAGCGCCGCATAACGATACCAATGAAACCACTTAACATTTTTTTGGATCGCACTGCGGTCCTTTTCGTTGGGATAGCTGCCGGAGCGGCTATTTGTTACGCTTTCCTTGGCAATGGCGATCCCTCCCCGCCTCCGGCTACCAAGGTATCGCTGAACGGCGAAGAGGCGCCCGCCGCCGCTTGCTGCAAAGCCGAAATCGAACTTTCACCCAAACTCGAACGCGCACTGGCCGAAGGCCGGCCGATCGATGTCGGCGTGTTCGGCGACAGCTTTGGCGATGGCATCTGGGCGGGAATGTACAACGAATTCCGCGATGTCGAGACTATCAGGGTCCATCGCTTTACCAAGCAATCGACCGGCTTCACCCGCTACAAGAGCCTCAACCTCTTCGACGAAGCACACCAGCAACTGGCCGGGCAGCCGGTTGATCTCGCGGTGATCTCGTTCGGCGCCAATGACACCTGGGATATCTGGGAAGAGGGCAAGTTGATGCCCTATATGAGCGCGGATTGGCAGCGACTCATCGCCGGTCGCGTGCGCGACTATGTCGAGCAATTGCAGAATAGCGGCGCCACGGTGGTGTGGGTCGGCCTGCCAAGCATGCGCAAGCTCGCCTTCGACGAGCAAGTCAAGCAGATGAATGATTTCAACCAGAAGCTCATGTGCGAGCTAAAGGTTCCGTTCATCGACACACGGCCAAAGTCGGTGGATGACGCAGGCAACTACACCGAAACGATACAGCAGCGCGGCAAAGGTCCGCCGATCATGGCGCGCGCCGGGGATGGTATTCATATGACCATGACCGGTTACCGCATCCTGATCGGGGATATGACGCAGGAAATTCGAAGCACACTGCCCGCCAAGCCCGAGCCCAGGCCCCAAGCGAAGCCCGATACGGCTTCAGGCGTTACAGGTAGTTAGCCGAAAGTCCCGCTACCGCCTTTTACAGGCCCACTCGCAGACAGACCCATCAACCCCTGAAAGAGCACAGATTCAATGTCCCTATGGTCTTTAGTGCTGGCGACATCGCTCGCGGCAAGCGCGGGGGCGGCGATTGCGGGTGAAGGCGGCAGCTTGCAGGGCTCAGGCCAGCAGTTCTCGGGATGGTGCACCGATCGCTTGTGTCAGCCAGAGCAACTGAAGCCGGTGATGCAGAAACTGGAAGACCGGCAGCCGGTCCATATCATGATGATCGGCGACAGCCTGACCGCAGGCGATGCGATCTCGTATGGCTGGCGGCAGGAGCTTGAGACGATCTATGGCAGCACCGGGCGCGGCGTAGTCGATGGCGCGCGGCCCTATCGTGGCTACCTCACACGGGGAATCGACGCGCAGGCCAGCAGCGGATGGCGCATCAACGGTATCTTCGGCAATGCCTGGCGGGGCATCGGCAGCCCCGCGGTCGGATTGTCGGGCTGGACCAAATCCACAAGCACTGCGGGCGAATGGATGACTCTGACCGCAGAGGATGCGCGCTACACTTTTGACCGTTTCGTGCTGTGCGGTCAGGCGGGGCCCTATTCCGGCTCGGTCATGGTGTCGATGGGTTACGAAAGCACCACCATCCCCCTTTATTCCGAGACAAGCAGCCCGATGTGCCACGAAGTGCGATCATCATCGCCAGTCCAAACGGTGATGGTACGCACGCTTGAAGACAAGCTGATCACGATCAATTCGATCGGCACTTTCCGGTCAAACGGTAGCGGCGTGACTCTGACCAATCTCGGCGTGCCGGGATCGCAATTGTCGCATGCTGACCGCAAGGACGGCTCGACCGTCTATACCGAACTTGAAGCCTATCAACCCGATCTCGTGGTGGTTGCCTTTGGCACCAA
>JALRKY010000046.1 GCA_023260985.1 Altererythrobacter sp.
GCTTCGACCTGCTCGGGGTCGCTCACATCGCAAGGATGCGCCAGCGCGCCGTCGATCAGCCCGGCTGCTCTTTCAAGCCGCTCACCCGGCAGGTCGGCGAGCATCACACTGATGCCCTGCGCCGCGAATTCGCGCGCAATCGCCAGCCCGATCCCGCTCGCCCCGCCGGTAATCACCGCAGTGCGAGGCGAGAAAGATCTCATGTCGCGCTTTTCTCTGCGACGCGGCGCAGAACGTTGACGTATGTTTCAGGACTTTGCGCGCCAGGCACCATGAAGCGCCCGTTGACGATCATCGCGGGAACGCCCGAGATATTTAGGTCCCACGCCTGTTGCTCCTCGGCGATCACGCGCGCTTCGAGATCGTCATCCTCCAGCGCCGCCCTGGCCGCTTCGCGATGCAGGCCGACCGATGCGGCAATGTCGAGCAGCGTCGGCGGATCAGAGACCTTGCGGCGCTCGTTGAAATGCGCGCGGAACAGCACGAGCTTTAGATCGGTCTGCACCTTAGACCCGGCCTCTTCCAGTGCAAAGGCGAGCAGCTTGTGCGCCGCGCGCGTGTTCCACATCATCAGCGGCGGCGCTTCGCCCTCGCCTTCATATGCGAGCGAAACCCCGGCGCTGTCGGCGATCGCCTTCATCTGTCCGCGGATCGCCACGCCTTCCTCGGCGCTGCGGCGATATTTGCGCTGGAGGTGGGATTCCTGGTCTTCGCCTTCGAGCGGCATGTCGGGATTGAGCTCGAACGGGCGCCAGCGCAGCTGCGCTTCGATCTCGCCGTCCAGTTCCTCCAGCGCCTTAGTCAACTGCCCATAGCCGATCAGGCACCAGGGGCACATCACATCCGAATAGATGTCGATCGTAAGGCGTTGAGGCTGGGTCATCGGTCGAGCCACCATGTTACAAGATGATGCGCAATCGCAAAACTGCGCGGAAAGATCAGGTCATCGGTGCCGCGATCGCCCGCCGCGCGCGCTGCTTCCAGCTCCTCGCGAGTGAACCAGCGCGCATCGTCAAGCTCGGTGGTGTCGATCGTGAGTTCGGGATCGTCGGTCATCGAATAGCAGCCGATCATCAGCTGGCTGGGGAATGGCCATGGCTGGCTGGCGACATATTGCACGTCGCGCGCACGCACGCCCGCCTCTTCCCAGATTTCGCGCGCGACGGCTTCCTCGATCATCTCGCCCGGTTCGACGAAACCGGCCAGGGCAGAATACATGCGCGGCGGGAAGCGTGGCTGGCGGCCCAGCAGCAAGCGCCCCTCATGTTCGACCAGCATGATCGTGACCGGATCGGTGCGCGGAAAATGCTGCGCGTCGCAGCTGCCGCAATTGCGCTGCCAGCCACCCTTGGCCAGCCTGGTGGCACCGCCGCAGCGTGCGCAGAATCGGTGCCGCGCGTGCCAGTCGACCAGGCTGCGCGCGCCCCCATAGGTCGCCAGTTCGCCCGGCTGGAGCGCCTGCATTGCGCTCCATATCTGCGGATTGGCATAGGCCGGGCCGGTCGCCCCTTCTTCGGGCACGGGGGCGAAGCAGGCTTTCCCGTCGAGCAGGCCAAGGAAGCAAAGCTCTGCCGTTTCGGGCACATCGGCCAGCGTGCCCCACTCGAGCGCGCCGGAATCGTCGAACACGGGATTGAGCCCATCGAGCCTGAGCACGCGCGCGCGCCAGTTCATCTGCTGCGCCAGCGCATCGTCATCGACGCGGATATGGTCGGCACGCTCGATCGGCGAGCCGGAAAAAGCGATCGGGCCAAGCGCGGCCATTTACGCTGCCGCCCGCCGCATGCCCGACAGATCCTTCTCCAGCGCAGTGAGAAACTCGTCGCGCATCGCATAGGCCTCGGACGGCATGTATTGCGTAAACAGACCCGCGCGCAGCCCGCGCTTAAAATCAACCGCCGCAATCGTCCCTGCGGCACCGGACCAGCCGTAATTCTCGCCATTCGCACGGCCACCGGCCCCGAAGCCCTCGCCCGCTAGCCAGGTTCCCTTGGTTGTCACGCCTTCGGGCAGGATATTCGACGTACCCAGCTTCACGATAGCCTCGGTCATCACACGCTTTCCATCGATCATACCATAGCCAAGCAGCATCTTGAGGAAGCGGTCATAATCGCGCGGGCTGCACACGAGGCCTGAACCGCCCCAGATGAGCGGCGGCTTGTCGAGATAGATCGACGCTCCGGCCCGGTCCACCGGCATAGGCATGCCAGCCAGGATGCCGTAATTGTCCGTTAGCCGCTTTGTTTCGCTTGCCGGCACCTGCCAGTAAGTACTGGTCATGCCGCAGGGATCGAACATGCGTTGCTGCAGGAATTCCGCAAAGCTCTGGCCAGAGGCGACCTCGATTACCCGGCCCAGTAAATCGATACTGGCAGAGTAGCTCCAACGCGTGCCCGGTTGATACGCCAAGGGGAGTTTAGCCAGCCGGTCTGAAAACGCCTCAAGGCCCGGCGCAGAGGCGACTTGCGGCAAGCCCGGAATCGGCAGGCGGCTGACCTGCCCTGAAGTGATACCAGCCGCACGATAGGCCTGAAGCAGCGCGCCTTTGCTGTTAATGTCATATCCGAGCCCCGCAGTATGCGTCAGCAGCTGGCGGATGGTTATCGGTCGCTCAGCTGACACCGTACTGTCGAGCGGGGCGTCAGGTGCGGTCAGCACTCGCATTTTTGCAAAGGCCGGCAAGACTTCGGCCAGCGGCTGGTCAAGCCGCAGTTTTCCGTCTTCGATCAGCATCATGACGGCCATGCCGGTGATAGGCTTGGTCATCGAGTAGATGCGATAGAGCGAATCCAGTCCGGCTTCCGAATGGCTGTTGAAAGATAACGTCCCGCGCCCGACCGAATGGGGATCCTGGCCTTTCCAGCCAAGGGTGACGAAAATGTTGGCCACCTTGCCGTCATTGACAAAGCCGTCGACTGCCCTTGCTACATTGGGCCAACTTTCGCTGACATCGTGTGCCAGAAGGGCGCGGCCAAAGGGCAGGCCAGCCAGTACACCTCCTGCGGCAAGATAGGCGCTGCCCCGCAACAAACCCCGCCGCGACAATTGCGGAGCATCAAACTCGCGTAAAGCCATCGGATGGTCCTCTTTTGCAACCGAATGGCACGCTGTTTGGGAGATTGGCGGCGACGGGTCAATTGGCCCTTGCATCAAAGTAGTGTCTGATTAATATAAGACACATGCTGAACCTCATCTCAATCCTGATCGGTATCGTCGCGCTGGTGATCGTGGTCCCTGCGCAAATCCCCCTGCTCGGTGCGCTCAACTGGATCGCCCTGCCCCTGATCGCCATCGGCGTGGGGCTGGGCCAGCTCTCTTCGAGCCGGGGCGGGCGCAATTTCTGCCTGATCGTCGGCCTGATCGCCGTGGTCCGCCTCAGCCTGGGCGGCGGGATCATCTAAGCCTTCGCGGCCAGCACCAGCCGCGCGGCCTTGGCGAATAGCGTCGGCAAACCGGCCTCAACGATCCGTTCGATTGGCCACCATTCGCCCTCGCCATCCGGCTCGCCCTCGATCCTGACCAGCTCAAGCGTCAGCGAAGCGTGGGTGAATACATGCTTCACCGCGCCCAGCCTGATTTGCGCACCGGGAAACGGCGGTTTGGACGAACCATCGGCCTGCGCGCTCCAGCCGTCATCGGGAAGCGCCCGCATCCCGCCCAACATGCCATTGCCGGGCCGTGTGACCAGCCACACCGAGCCACCGCGCTCGATCCAGTATGCTCGCCCCCGCCGTTCGGGCTTGGGTTTTTTGGGAGCCTTGACCGGCAAAAGCGCGGGATCACCCTGAGCGCGCCCGGCACAAACACCCGCCAGCGGGCACAGCAGGCACTTCGGATCGCGCGCCGTACATATCTGCGCGCCGAGGTCCATCATGGCTTGCGCGAAATCCCCGGCGGATTGCTGTAGAGTGATTTCGGCAGCGCGTTCTCGGATCGCCTTGCGCGCACCCGGCAGCGGCGCGGTGATCGCGAACAGCCGCGCCACCACCCGCTCGACATTGGTATCGACCACCACCGCGCGCTCGCCAAAAGCGATCGCCGCCACTGCCGCCGCCGTGTAGGGCCCCAGCCCCGGCAATTGGCGCAGTTCTTCCTCGGTCTCGGGAAATCCGTCCCGCGCTGCCACAGCCCGCGCGCATCTCAGCAAATTGCGGGCGCGCGAGTAATAGCCGAGCCCGGCCCATGCAGCCATCACCTCGGCCTCTTTCGCCGCCGCCAGCGCATCAACAGTGGGCCAACTGGCAATGAATTTGGAGAAGTAGGGCTTCACCGCTGCGACCGTGGTCTGCTGCAGCATCACTTCCGAAAGCCACACGCGATAGGGCCATGCCGGATCGCGTGGCCGGGCCGCGCCGGGCGGATTGCGCCACGGCAAGTCGCGCGCATGCGCATCGTACCAGTGGAGCAATGCGTCGGAGATGGTCTTGGCGCTGGCGGTCACGGCGCGGCTATGGCATGGGCAACGCCGAAATGGGAAGTGACAGCGACATGAAAAGGTCGGGCAAAAGCGGGCGCAAGCCCCCGGCCTCAAGTAGCGAAGCGGTAGGCCGTCAATATGCCCGCCCGCGTGGCGGCTCTCCCAAGTCGATTGGCGAGCTAATGCCGCAGATCGGGCGTACCGCCTTCCGCCGCTTCGGTTTCGTGCAGAGTTCGGTCGTGACCCGTTGGCCCGAGATTATCGGCCCGATCCACGCCCGCGTCTGTGCCCCCGAAGCGATCCGCTTCCCGCCCGGCGAGAAGACCGAAGGCATCCTGCAACTGGTCGTGATCCCGGCTCATGCCCCGCTAATCCAGCAGGTGACGCCTGAGATCATGGATCGCGTGAACCGCTTTTTCGGTTACAAGGCGGTCGCAAGGGTAAAGCTGCGACAAGGTGAGGTTAAGCCGCCGCATGCTGAAAACCCGGCAAGGCCACCGCCATCGCTCAAGCCGATCCCGATGGAACTGGGTGACAGCCTGCGCGATATCGGCGATCCGGAACTGCGTGCTGTGCTGGAATCGCTCGCCCGCAGCCTTGGGAACAAAGAGGACAAGACCAATTGAAAGCTTTCAAGATCGCACTTCTGGCCGGTACGCTGGTGATGGCCACAGGCTTCGCGCCCGATTGGACCATCACTGTCGCCAAGACCGATGTCGGCCATCTGATCGGCAATCCGGATGCCGCCACCAAGGTCGCCGAATATGTCAGCTATACCTGCTCGCATTGCGCCGATTTCGCGCGCAATGGCGATCCCGCGCTCAAGATCGCCTATGTCCGCACGGGCAAGGTCTCGGTCGAAGTGCGCCACTTGCTGCGCGACCCGATCGACCTAACTGCGGCGATGCTCACCCATTGCGGCACGGCGGACAAGTTCGCGCTCAACCACGCCGCTATCATGCTGAGCCAGGACAAGTGGTTGCCCGTGACGGCGAGCTCCACCCAGGCGCAGCGCAACCGCTGGTCGAACCCCGATCGCGCCGCCGCGCGCCGCGCGATTGCGGCCGACCTCGATTTTTACCAACTGATGGAAGGTCGCGGCTATCGCACCGCCGATATCGACCGTTGCCTGGCCGATAGCGCGATGGAGGCCAAGCTGATCAAGGCTTCGCGCGACGACACGGTCCAGCTCGGTCTGCAGGGAACGCCGAGCTTCACGATCAACGGCAAGCTGCTCGATCATGTCCATAGCTGGCCCGCGCTGCAGCAGGCGATCGATACCCATCTGACCTCGCCATCAGCCAAATAAGAACAACAAGCACTTTGGGGATGGACTTGTGGAAAGCTGCCCCACGCGCTTCACCCCCCTCCCCACATAGTATAGCCTCCTCCGTTCAGACGTAAGGATCCATGAAAGATGACGATTTTACGCCGTTTCATCGCCTCTTCGCTTGCCGCAGGCCTCGCGCTGGCACTTGCCGCATGCAGCGGAACCGAAGAAGCCGAAAACGCGCTGGCGGGCGAACCCATCGCTGCCATTCCCGCGCCGGACGGGCAAGCCTGGACCGATGTGGTCGCGGTGACCCCGGAAGGCGGCTATCTGGTTGGCAACCCCAATGCCCCGCTCAAGCTGGTGGAGTATGCCAGCCACACGTGCGGCGCCTGCGCCCATTTCTCGGCCAATGGTTCTCCGCCGCTGAAGAAAGAGTATGTCTCGACTGGGGTGGTCAGCCTCGAGCTGCGTAACCTCGTGCGCGACCCGATCGACCTTACCATTGCAACGCTGGTACGCTGCGGCCAGCCGCAGAACATGCAGCCGCTGTCCGAGCAGGCCTGGGCATCACTCGAAGAAATTTTCGCGACTGTGAACCAGAATGGCGCAGCGCTGGAAGCGGCTTCCCAACTTCCGCCAGAGCAGCGCTTCGTCGCAATCGGCCAGGCCACTGGGCTGATCGATTTCTTCGCCGCGCGCGGGCTCAGCAGCAGCCAGGCGCGCACCTGCCTGACCGAAAGTGCTAATATCGAGGCTCTTGCCGCCCGCTCGCAGCAGCAGGCCACAGAGCTGGGCGTCACCGGTACGCCGACTTTCTTCCTTAACGGTAGGAAGCTCGATGTGAACCAGTGGGAAGCGCTCGAACCGATCCTGCAGAATGCTGGCGCCCGGTAAGCCAGCCAACATAGGGGACACCCAAGCGTAATGGAGATCCACCGGCTAAAGCTCAGCGGTTTCAAGAGCTTCGTCGAGCCGGCAGAATTGCGCGTGGAACCCGGGCTGACCGGCGTGGTCGGCCCCAATGGCTGCGGAAAGTCCAACCTGCTCGAAGCGATCCGCTGGGTGATGGGCGAGAATTCTCCCAAGTCCATGCGGTCGGGCGGGATGGAAGACGTGATCTTCGCCGGCACACAAACGCGCCCACCGCGCGATTTCGCCGAAGTGGTCCTGCAGGGTCGCGATGCCGAGGGCGAAGAACTTGAAGTCACGCGCCGGATCGAGCGCGGCGCGGGCAGTGCCTATCGCGTCAACGGGCGCGACGTGCGCGCGAAGGACGTGGCGCTTACCTTTGCCGATGCCGCCACAGGTGCGCATTCCCCCGCGCTCGTCAGCCAGGGCAAGATCGCGCAAGTGATCGCCGCCAAGCCGACCGAACGACGCACCATGCTGGAAGAAGCGGCAGGGATCGCCGGCCTGCACGTGCGGCGCAAAGATGCCGAAGGCAAGCTGCGGCAGACTGAAGCCAACCTAGCGCGGCTCGAAGACTTGATGGCGGGGCTCGACGCGCAGATTTCCTCGCTGCGCCGCCAGGCCAAGCAGGCCGAGCGCTACACCAAGCTTTCCGAGCAGATCAAGCTCGCCGAGGCTCGCTTGCTTTATGCCCGCTGGCGCGATGCCACGCGCATTGCCGAAGAGGCGCGCAAGGCCGCGCAGGCCGCAGAAACCCGTGTGACGGAAGCGAAATCGGCCGCGGACGAAGCACAAAAGGCGCAGGCGCAAGCAGCGCATGCCGTCAGCGAAGCGCGTGACGAACTGGCCGACCGGCGCGATGACGCCAGCGCGCACGGCCACCGCATGGTTGCGCTCACCAGCCAGCTCGAAGCCGCCGAACAGCGGCTGGCCGACCTCGATCGGCAGAAGACGCGGCTCGAGGAAGATCGTGGCGATGCCGGGCGAGTGACCCACGATGCCGCGGAAGCACTGACCCGGCTCCAACGCGACCTTGCAGCCAGTGCAGCTGCACTCGCAGCCGACGAAGAGCGCCGCCCCGACATCCTGCGTCGCACCGACGATGCCAACCGCGCTTCCCGCGCATCGGAACTGGCGCTGGCTCGCGTAACTGCAGATCACGCTGGGGTCGAGGCCGAATGGCGCGTCGCCGAAGCCGAAATCGCGCAAGCGCAAGCACGGCTGGACCGGCTTGAGGGCGAACGTGCACGGCAGGACCGGCAATTGCAGGAGCTCGCCGCAAGCGGCGACCCGGCAGCCGCTGTGGGGCAGGCCCGAAACGAAGCGGAAACGACGGCAAAGGCACTCGAGCAATTGCGTGAGGCATTGGTTCAAGGCCAGGCACGCAAGGTCGAACTCCAGGCGCAGCGCGACGAGGCGGGTGCCGCATCGGCTTCGGCCCGGGCAGAGCTGGCCGGGGTCGAGCGCGAGTACCAGGCATTAGTGCGCGACCGCGAGGCGCGCGAACGGCAGGCGAAGGGCCGCGCAGGCCTGCCCGCTGCGCTCGACAAGGTGGCTGTCGCACCGGGCTTTGAACGCGCATTGGCCGCCGTGCTTGGACGCGATGGCAAATCGCCGTTGGGCCGCCCCGAAGGCGACAGCGACGGCAGGTTCTGGACCGGCGGGACCGCGCCCGCGCTCCTAGCAGACAGCCTGCTGGCACATATCACCGCCTGCCCGGACGAGCTCAAACCGCGGCTTGCGCTGGTGCATGTCGCGGACAGCGATGACGGGCGCGCGCTGAAGCCGGGCGAATGGCTCGTCACCCGCGCAGGCCACCTGCGCCGTTGGGACGGGTTCGTGGCGCGCGGCGAAGGTGCGGCGGAAGCAGCGCGGCTCGAAGCCGCGAACCGCCTCGCTGAACTGGAGCAGCTGCTCCCGGGCCTGCGCGAAGCACTTGCCGCAAGCGAGCAGGCAGAGGCTTCCGTTCGCGAAGAGTTGATAGCGCTACAGGCTTACCTCGTCTCGCGCGAGCGGGAGCTGGCACAGGCAGCCGATATCGAGCGGCAAGCATTGCGCGCACTCGATCAGGTCGAAGCGGCACTCGAGCGTTATTCGGTGCGCAACCGCGAAATCGAAGAAGCGCTGGCGCAGCTCGCTCAAGAGATCGCGGCAGCGGGCAAGGATGTTTCCGCGGCCGACGCAAAGCGCGCAGGGCTGCCCTCGCCCGACAGCGGCAGGGCGACGCTGGAAGCAGCGCAGGCTCGCAACGAAGCTGCCCGCAGCGCGGCGCAGGCGACCGCTGCCGAGCTCGCCGCGCATGACCAGGCGCTGGCTGTCGCGCGCGAGCGCCTCGCCGCGCAACGCAGCGACAAGGCCAATTGGGAAGCCCGATCAGGCGAAGCGGCGCGGCGCATGGCCGAAGTCGCGCGGCGGCTCGAAGAAATCGAGGAAGAGCGCACCCTAGTCGCGGCCAAGCCCGCCGGGCTGATGGCGGAGATCGAACAGGGCGACACGATGCGCGCACGGCTTGCCACCCAACTGACCGAAGCCGAGCGGGTCTTGGCCGAAGCACAAACTGCGCTCGATGCCGCCGATCGCACCTTCGCCGAAGCCAACGAGACGCTCTCGACGCAGCGCGAAGCGCGTGCCGGGCTCACCGCAAGGGCGGACAACGAGGAAGCGCGGCGTGGCGAGATGGCACGCATTTCAGGCGAACGCTTCCAGTGCCCACCCCCGCTGCTGGCAGAGCGTTTCGAATTCGATCCCAAACAGGTTGCCGACGCTTCCGCCGAATCCGAAGCGATGGAGCAGCTCACCGCCAGCCGCGAGCGGATCGGACCGGTGAACCTCGTGGCAGCGGAAGAGCTCAAGCGGATCGAGGAAGAGCACGGCGCGAATGCGGGCGAACAGGCCGAACTCGCGGAAGCGGTCAACCGGCTGCGCGGCTCGATCGGCAATCTCAATCGCGAAGGCCGCGAGCGGCTGCGGGCCGCCTTCGAAGAGGTCGATGGGCATTTCCGCACGCTCTTCACGCGGCTGTTCGAAGGCGGTCAGGCGCATCTGGCGCTGGTGGACAGCGACGATCCGCTCGAAGCCGGTCTCGAAATATATGCCCAGCCGCCGGGCAAAAGGCTGCAGAGCCTCAGCCTGCTGTCTGGCGGTGAACAGGCGCTGACAGCGACCGCGCTGATCTTTGCGCTATTCTTGACTAATCCTGCGCCGATCTGCGTGCTCGACGAAGTCGACGCCCCGCTCGACGATGCCAATATCGAGCGCTTCTGTGACCTGCTCGATGCCATGGTGCGCGACACCAGCACGCGCTACCTTATCGTCACGCACAATGCCGTGACGATGAGCCGGATGCACCGCCTGTTCGGCGTTACAATGGCGGAAAAGGGTATTAGCCGCCTGGTTAGCGTTGATCTAGGCGAAGCGGAACTGCTTGCGGCGGAATAAACCGCGGCAGAATTCAGGCCTCCATTGCAGCTGCCAGCCGGTTACGGATCGCCTTGAGCTGAAGCAGGATGTCATCGCCGACGACCGATTGACCTACCGCAATCGCCACCCCCGGTTGCACAGCCAGCGGTGGTCGGCTCTGCGATTTGCCTTCGAGAATCGCCGCCTTAGCGCCTTTCAGCGTATATCCTTCTCTATTGACCAGCCGGTCGATCGTCTCGACCAGTGTCACGTCTTCTGGCCTGTAGTAACGGCGCCCGCCGCTGCGTTTCAGCGGCTTGAGCATGGGGAATTGCTGCTCCCAATAGCGCAGGACATGCTGCTTGATGCCAAGCGCATCGCTTACTTCGCCGATGGTCCTCAGCGCGCTCACGTCCTTGCCATCATCGAAGGAAGCCGACATCGGATCAGTCGGCCTTGGCGATCCGCTCCTTGAGGAGCTGGCTGGCGCGGAAGGTCATCACCCGGCGCGGGGTAATGGGAACTTCGATGCCGGTCTTAGGATTACGCCCGATGCGCTCGCGCTTGTCGCGCAATACAAAGGTGCCGAAACCCGAGATCTTGACGTTTTCGCCCGCTTCGAGCGCTTTCGACATCTTCTCCAGGATCGCTTCGACTAGGTCCATAGATTCCGCCCGCGAGAATCCCATCTTGCGATTGATTGTCTCTGCCAGGTCCGAGCGTGTTAGCGTGCCCACAGAACGCATCATGCACTACCTCCCCTTTTATCCCGACGACCCTGTTCCGCGCAGTGTATGGCGAACAGTTAAGCTTGGCAAATCACATATTTGAGAGGCGGCCGATTGTTCACAGCCGGGCAAGGCATGCGCCCCATGTGAAGCCACCGCCCATCGCCTCGAACATGACCAGATCGCCAGGTTTGATCCGCCCGTCTTTGCGCGCCACATCGAACGCAAGCGGCACCGACGCGGCCGATGTATTGGCGTGCTGGTCGACCGTCACGATGACCTTTTCGTCGGCGATTCCAAGCTTCCGGGCCATTGCGTCAAGGATACGCTTGTTCGCCTGGTGCGGCACGACCCAGTCGATGTCCGCTGCAGAAAGCCCTGTTTTTTCAAGGACTTCATTGAGAACGTCAGTAAGGTTGACGACCGCATGGCGGAATACCTCGCGCCCCTTCATCCGAACATGGCCCACAGTCTGGGTGGTCGAGGGCCCGCCATCAGTATAGAGCAGTTCATGCTGCGCACCGTCTGCGTGGAGGCGCGTTGAAATGATGCCGGGTGCATCCTCCGAAGTGCATTCGGTCGCTTCAAGGATCACCGCGCCAGCGCCATCGCCGAACAAAACGCAAGTGGTGCGATCTTCCCAATCGAGGATGCGGCTGAATGTCTCCGCGCCGATCACAAGCGCGCGACTCGCAAGGCCGGTGCGCAGCATCGAGTCGGCGGTCGCGAGTGCGTAAAGGAAGCCGGAACATACTGCCGCAACGTCGAATGCGATCCCGCCGTTACAACCGAGCGCATCCTGAACCTTGGTCGCAGTAGCGGGGAATGTGTTGTCCGGCGTGGCCGTGGCGAGCACGATCAAATCGATCGACGCGCCATCCATCCCTGCATCGGCCAGCGCTGCACGCGCCGCATCGATCGCAAGCGTCGCTGTGGTTTCACCCTCGCCCGCGATATGCCGCTGGCGGATCCCGCTACGTTCAACGATCCATTCGTCGCTGGTATCGACGCGCTGCGCCAGTTCGGAATTGGTGACTACCTTGGCCGGAAGCGCCGACCCGCTGCCGCGGATGACCGAGCGGATCACTGCTCGCCCTCGCCCGTTGCGCCGCCATTGCCGGGCGCAACGCGCAGGCCGTCCTCGCCAAGTTTGGCGAGGTCATGCGTAATCCGCTGTGTCAGGTTGTCCTCCAGGAGTCGGGCCGCGACTGCCACGGCATTGGCCACGCCCTTGGCACTCGCGCTGCCATGACTCTTCACCACAACGCCGTTCAGCCCAAGGAAGACCGCGCCATTGTGGTTGTTGGGGTCGAGATGATGCCGCAGCAATTCGGTTGCGGGGCGCGAGACCAGGAACCCGATTTTCGAACGCAGCGAGCTGGTGAAGGCATTGCGCAGCAAGTCGGTAACGAAGCGCGCAGTGCCTTCGATCGCCTTCAGCGCGATATTGCCCGAGAACCCATCGGTAACCACCACGTCGACTTCGCCGCGGTTGATCTTGTCAGATTCGACATATCCGTCGAACTGCATCTCAAGGCCGGTGGCCTGCTGGAGCTGGGTCGCGGCTTCGCGTAGCCGGTCGAAACCCTTGATTTCTTCGGTGCCGATATTGAGCAAGCGCACGCGCGGGTGATCGCGCCCGGTTACGATACGCGAATAGGCTGCGCCCATGATCGCAAACTGCACGAGGTTGCGTGCATCGGCTTCGGTATTGGCGCCAAGATCGAGCATGATCACGTCATTCTCGCCCAGCGTCGGCATCAAGGCTGCAAGTGCCGGGCGATCGATGCCGGGCATGGTCCGCAGCGCGAGCTTGCTCATTGCCATCAGCGCCCCGGTGTTGCCCGCGCTGACCGCAGCGCCGGCCTTGCCTTCCTTCACCGCATTGACCGCGAGGCCCATGCTGGTCGTCTTGGCACGGCGCAAAGCGCGGCTGGGCAGCTCGTCGCCGGCCACCACATCTTCGCAATGCAGGATTTCGGAGGCTCCGCGCATGTTCGGATGCGCTTCGAGCGCGCGCGAGATGAGCGCTGCGTCGCCTACCAAAAGGAACTGGAACTTGTCGTGTCGGCGACGGGCGAGTGCAGCGCCCTCGACCATCACGCGCACGCCTTCGTCGCCGCCCATCGCATCAATAGCGATACGCGGCAGACTCATTCCTCGTCCTCCAGCTCAGCGGTGCTTAAAGGCCGACCGCGACAACCTCGCGACCATTATAATAGCCGCAGTGCGGGCACAAATTGTGTGGCCGCTTCAATTCGCCGCAGTTCGAGCATTCGTGGAACGCTTCGACCTTGAGCGAATCGTGAGCGCGGCGGTTGCCGCGACGATGGGGCGATACTTTTCTCTTGGGGACAGCCATAGCGGCACCTGTTCCTCAAACAAAACAACAAAATCGTGGGTCGCCCTAGGGCAGTTACGGCGGGCGCACAAGTCACTGGTGCGCGGCGTCGAACCCGGCCATGGCGGCAAGTCGCGCGCTATAGCGCAATTTTCCCCCGTTGCAACCCACATGGCAACTCGGTAGCAAATCACCATTCGAGGAGGAGAGGATCCCGCATGTACATGCTGCTACCCGTAACGCTATCCGCCGCAGCCGCGGCCGCAATCATCAATATCTGGCTCAGCATTCGCGTGGGGCAGATGCGCGGCAAGCTGAAAGTTATCCATGGCGACGATGCGGGCGGGCCGCTGACCCGTCGCATGCGCGCGCAACTTAACTTCGTCGAGAACTCGCCATTCATCCTTATCCTTGTCGCTGCGATCGAATTTAGCGGAAAAGGCGGCCAGTGGTTGGCCTATGTCGCCGGCATCTACATGCTCGGCCGCATCGCGCATGGCATAGGCATGGACGGCGAAGGCCCGACCAAGCCTCGCATGATTGGCACGCTGATAACCATGCTAACCCTGCTTGGTTTGGCGATCGTGGCGGTGCTGATACTCATGGGGGTGATGTGATTTCGCTTAGTTAATTGCGGCAATCGGCGAGCGACTAGCGAGCCTCAATTCAAGTAAGCGCGTAATCGCTGACGAAGGCGTTGGTCTTGCGTTCGTGGCCGAAAGTGCTGACCGGTCCGTGGCCGGGAATGAAAGTCACGTCTTCGCCCAGTGGCCATAAGCGCTGGGTGATCGAATCGATCAGCTGCTGGTGATTACCGCGCGGGAAATCGGTCCGCCCGATGCTGCCCTGGAACAGGACATCGCCCACGATCGCGAAACGGCTGGGGCCGTGATGGAACACGACATGGCCCGGCGTGTGGCCGGGGCAATGGATCACGCCTAGGGTAAGCTCTCCGACGGTAACCGTGTCGCCATGCTTAAGCCAGCGTGTCGGCACGAAACTCTTGGCGGACATGCCCCAGCGTGCGCCATCGTCGTCCAATTGCTCGATCCAAAACCGGTCGTCCTCATGCGGGCCCTCGATCGGCAGGCCAAGTTCCTCGGCCAGCATTCCGGTCTGCCCGCAATGGTCGAGATGGCCGTGCGTGACGAGCAGCTTTTCTAGCGTCACCCCCGCCTGCGTCACCCCGGCCTTGAGCTTGTCGAGATCGCCGCCGGGATCGACCAGCGCCCCGCGCATCGTCTTGGTGCACCAGATCAGCGAGCAATTCTGCTGCAGCGGCGTGACGGGTATGATCGCGGCCTTCATCGGCGGCACTGGCTTGGCGGTTGCGTCGTTCATGCTGCTGGAAATGGCCAGTCAGCCGCGCCAATGCAAGGCGCATAATCGTTATAACGGTAGCGGCGACCTGTCAGGCGCTCCCCATCCGCGCTGCGCCTCGAAGCTGAAAAGCCGGTCACGCGTCCAATACTCAAGGATACAGTCCGACTTGCCATTGGGGCCAGACAGGAGAGCTGCGAGCACCGTGTGGAGCGGTTCGCCGCCATTATGCGAATCATGGACCGCCCGCGCCGCGGTCAGCGAAGCGATAGTGATGATGTGATGATACCCCGAACTGTCGGTGTTCGCCGTGCCATGCGCATCGTTGAGGCGCAGGATCACTTCGCGGAGCCCTTCCGGTTCGACGAGGTCCGCACGATGCCGGATGCACCACAGCGCCATCGCGAAATGCGCCGCATGGCTCCATTCGGCATGCGGCAGTCTAGTGTCGAGCACGCGCGCGGCGAGGCGCTCGATCGCTTCGTTACCGCCCTGCCCGACCACGTATTCGCGATCCCCGGCCAATTGGTGGCCGATGCGACCGTCTCGTCGGTCGATCACTTGATGCATCCGGTACCCCGGATGATCGTCACGGCGACCTTGCTGTTGCTGGAGGATGCCTGACCTTTCAGTAACCCAGCCGCGGATCGAACACCGGCGCAACCGGCTCGCCCTTCAAGTATTTGCCGAGATTGTCGAGGAAGCGGTCGGCCGAACGCTGGAACATCTTGTCCTGCGCGCGGCCCGACAGGTGCATGGTGATATACGCATTGTCGAGCGACCACAGCCTGTCTTCAGGCGGCAGCGGCTCGGGCGTCGTCACGTCGAGGAAGGCACCGCCGATCCGCTTGGCTTCGAGCGCCTCCACCAGCGCGAGCTGGTCGATCACCGCGCCGCGCGCGATGTTCACGATCACCGCATCGCTCTTCATCGCCACCAGTTCTGCCGCGCCGATCATCCCGTCCGTCTCTGGCGTAGCGGGCACGGCCAGGATAACC
The DNA here is from genome assembly GCA_023260985.1 of Altererythrobacter sp. Classification (GTDB taxonomy): domain Bacteria; phylum Pseudomonadota; class Alphaproteobacteria; order Sphingomonadales; family Sphingomonadaceae; genus Erythrobacter. The sequence continues at coordinate 15,386 of JALRKY010000046.1, forward strand.
CAGTCAAATTCTCCCAGCTCGCCGCGCCACTGGTCGGGCGTGAGCGCGCCCTCTCCGCCCGAACGGCGCACCGCTGTCACTTCGACGTCGAACGCCTCCAGCCGCGGTTTGATCAGCTTGCCGATCGCACCATAGCCGAGCAGTAGCGCCTTGCTGCCCGCCAGCTCGCGTTTGCCGGGGCTGTCGAGCAGCCATTCGTGCCGTTCCTGCGCCCGCACCACGTCGCGGTAGCCCTTGGCGATGGTGAGCATCCCCATCACGACATATTCGGCGATGGTGATGGCGTTGATCCCCAAGCCATTGGTGACTGTGATGTCGCGTTCGATCAGCACGTCCATCGGCAGGAAATCTAGCCCGGCATAGATCGAATTGAGCCATTTGAGCTTTGTGGCGGCGCGGACAGTGTCAGCCATGGCCTGCTTGTCATAGAGATCGAACCAGCCGATCTCTGCCTTCGGCGCCACTTGCATCGCCTCTTCCTGCGTGGCGAACCAATGCACATCGAGCCCTTCGGGCAAGCGCGGCTCGAGCAGCGGGCGGATCAGTGCGGAAAGGGCGAGCGTGGTCATGATCGGCTCCCATATTGGTCGAGCATTGGCGGACGATGGAGGCATTCGGCAAAATCTAACGGCCTGCAAGTCAGGGGTGGAACTTTCGCCGCATCGGGGTGAAGCGAGTTGAGGTAGATCATATCGGCTTCGGGCAGCACGCGTGACCGGATCGCGACCGCCAGCGAGCGGCGCTGGTCGAGCCATTCGCTCACGAAAGCGCGGATCGTATCCTCGTCGGCATCGGGCGCGCGCTCGGGCACGTCGGCGATCTCGATCCAGCCTAGAACGAGATCGTCGGGGGTCTGGCTAAGGTCGGCTGGCTGGTAGCGCAGCGCCACCAGCACCGCGAACCCGGCCTCGCTGGCGAGGCTCACTACCGGGCAGCCCGGCAGGGCGTCGCGCGCTCCATGCAATTCGGCACCCTTCCCGTCGAGCGCCACGAAGGGCACACGGGTGAGCGCCAGAGCCGCATCAGTCAAGCTTCCACTCCCAGCCGAGCGGGTCGCCGTCCATCACTTCGACGCCCTTGGCAGCGAGTTTATCACGGATGGCATCGCTGGCGGCGAAATCCTTCTCTGCCCGCGCGGACTTGCGGCAGGCGAGAGCTTCCTCGATTTCCACTTCGGTGATCTGCGCGGATTTGGGCCGGATCCGTAGATCGGCGCGAGTAAGGTTGAGGAGGTCGAGGCCCAAAACGGAATCCATCGCCGCCACGAGCGACAGCTTCTGCGCAGGATCCACCTTCTTTGTTACCAGAGCGTCTTCCAGCGCGGTCAGAGCGATGGCCGTATTCAGATCGTCTGATATGGCGACATCAAGCTTGGCGAGCGAAGCCTGGAGCTTCCCCCAATCGTCACCCTGAACTTGTTTCAGGGGCCATCCGTTAGAACGCACCCACGGCTCGGAATTCTGCATGGATGCTGAAACGAGTTCAGCATGACGCGCTTTGAGTGTTTCCAGCGCCATCACGATCCGCTTCAGTCGCGTCAGCGCGGCGCCCAGCCCTTCCCAGCTGAACTCCAGCTCGCTGCGGTAATGCGCCTGAAGGCACATCATGCGGTAGGCGAGAGAGTGATAGCCCTTGTCAATCAGCAGCTGCAGCCGCAGGAATTCGCCCGCACTCTTGCTCATCTTCCCCGATCGTTCGACCAGGAAATTGTTGTGCATCCAGATGCGCGCGCCGGAATTCTCCGCCACGTCCAAGCCATTCGTGCAGCAAAACGCTTGGTTCTGTGCGATCTCGTTGGGGTGGTGGATCTCGCGGTGGTCGATCCCGCCGGTGTGGATGTCGAAGGGGAAGCCGAGCAGCTTGCCGCCCATCACCGAGCATTCGAGGTGCCAGCCTGGCGCGCCCTTGCCCCATGGGCTGTCCCATTCCATCTGGCGTTTTTCGCCCGGGGGAGTCTTGCGCCAGATCGCGAAATCGGCGGCATTGCGCTTGCCCTCGACCGCCTCGATCCGGCCCTCACCCTCGTCAGTCACGGCGCGGGCAAGGCGGCCGTAATCGTCCACCGTCGAAACGTCGAAATAGAGCCCGCTGTCGAGCTCGTAACAATGCTTGTCCGCGATCGACTTCGCGAAGTCGATCATCTCTTGGATGTAATCGGTGGCGACCGACCATTTGGCGGGCTCGCGGATGTTGAGTGCCTTCACATCGGCCCAATATGCCTCGGTATAGTGCTTCGCGATGTCCCAGATCGATTGCGCCCGCTCGGCAGCCATCTTCTCCATCTTGTCCTCGCCCGCGTCGGCATCGTCGGTGAGGTGGCCGACATCGGTGATGTTGATGATGTGGGTGAGCTTATAGCCCTTCCAGCTCAGCGTGCGGCCCAGCACGTCCGCAAAGACATAGGCGCGCATATTGCCGATATGCGGATAATTGTAGACCGTCGGCCCGCAGGTATAGACGCGCGCCTCGCCCGGATGGACCGGCTCGAAAGTCTCGAGCTTGCGCGTAAGGCTGTTGAACAGCTTGAGAGGAACGGCGTCTGTCATCGCGTGCGCGCTTTGCGGCGGCGCGCTGGATAGGTCAATCCCAACCTTCCCAGTCAATCGATTCCGAAATGTCGGCGCGCGGAACATCGAAGACGTTCACCGGAGTATCCGGATCGCGATAGCCGATCGCTACGCCGCAGAAGAAAGTGTGATCGTCCGGGATCGCGACCACTTCGCGAATCTGCGGGGAATAGACCGCCCACGCCTCCTGGAAGCATGTGTCGAGCCCTTCCTCGCGCAACAGCAGCCCGATCGTCTGCAGCCACATGCCGATGTCCGACCATTGTGGCGGGCCCATATATTTCGGCGTGTGCACCAGCATCAGCACCGGCGCACCGAAAGCACGGAAATTCTCCGCGAACCACATCAGCCGCATGGCCCGGTCCTCGCGCGGGATGTCGAGCGCGGCATACATCGCCTCGCCCACGCCGAAACGGCGCGCTTCATAGGCGCCTTTAAGCTCGGGCGGGTAGATGTGGTATTCGGGGGCATGCGCTTCGCGCCCCTTGGGGAATTGCTCGGCCACCTTGGCGAACAGCGCCTGCATCGGCGCGCCAGTCAGGATCGTCGCATTCCACGGCTGGGTATTGCCGCCCGATGGCGCGCGCTGCGCCTTTTCAAGCACGCGGGTGAGCGTGGCGCGATCGACCGGCTGGCCCGTGAACTTGCGGACAGAGCGGCGGGTGGCAACGGCTTCGGATACGTTCATCTGGTCCCCAGGGGAATGGTAGGGTGGAAAGCGCACATGCGAGCGAAAAAGAACACGTTTTGCAGAGGCTCATCCTCATGCCACGTGGTGATGAAAAACTTGTCGTCCGGAACTTCATCGAGGCCAAATTGCTCGCGATTGGCGTAGTCAACACTGTCGTCCCACGACGAGCAATCTTGGCCCCAAGCCATCATATAAAGGCACCCGCTCTCGACGATCCATTCACTGACCGCATCCTGCCAATCGTCAGCTACGTCCTGTTCGACGATAACTATTGTTCGACGAGGCGTGGGCTTGCAGTCGGGCAACGTCGATCCGGCAGGAAGATGAATGTATTCCACCTGCTCATCCCGCAAAGTCACCGCCTTCTCACCTTCTCATCCTCGAACAATTCCGCCAGTTGCTCGATGATCGTGCCGCCGAGTTGTTCGACATCCATGATCGTCACCGCGCGGCGATAGTATCGGGTCACGTCGTGGCCGATCCCGATCGCCACCAGCTGCACCGGCGAACGGTTTTCGATCCATTCGATCACCTTGCGCAGATGGCTTTCGAGATAGCCCGCGCTGTTGACGCTGAGCGTGCTGTCATCGACCGGCGCACCGTCCGAAATCACCATCAAGATGCGGCGATCCTCGCTCCGCCCGATCAGGCGATTGTGCGCCCACAGCAGCGCCTCGCCGTCGATATTTTCCTTGAGCAGCCCTTCGCGCATCATCAGGCCAAGATTGCGGCGCGCGCGGCGCCAAGGCTCGTCGGCCTGCTTATAGACGATATGACGCAGATCGTTGAGGCGGCCGGGAGTAGGCGGCTTGCCATCGGCCAGCCATTGTTCGCGGCTTTGCCCGCCCTTCCACGCGCGGGTGGTGAAGCCGAGGATCTCGGTCTTGACCCCGCAGCGTTCGAGCGTGCGCGCGAGGATGTCTGCGCTAATCGCGGCAATGCTGATCGGTCGCCCGCGCATCGATCCCGAATTGTCGATCAGCAGCGTGACGATCGTGTCCTTGAACTCGACGTCGCGCTCGGTCTTGTAGGCGAGCGAAGTGCCCGGCGTGATGATCACGCGGGCCAGCCGGGCGGCGTCGATCACGCCCTCCTCCTGGTCGAAATCCCAGCTGCGGTTCTGCTGCGCCATCAGGCGGCGCTGGAGCCGGTTTGCAAGGCGCGTGACGACGCCCTGCAGGCCCTTCAGCTGGCTGTCGAGATAGGCGCGCAGCCGGTCGAGCTCTTCATTGTCGCACAGATCGCCTGCCGGCACTTCCTCGTCGAACTGGGTAGTGTAGGCGCGGTATTCGAAGCTGGAGGGTATGTCCGTCCACGGCCGGTTGGGCCGCACGGGCATCATGCCCTCCTCGCCCTCGCCACCCGGCTCGCCTTCCGACATTTCCTGCTCGGACGACATTTCCGTCTGGCTCTCGCTATCGGCATCGCCCTCGGTCACATCGCCGGCCATCTCGGTCGCCTGCGGATCGCCGGCGCCCTGTTCCTGCTCGCCTTCGTCCTGCTCGTCCTGGTTATCGCCTTCCTCGCTGTCGCCTTGGTCGGGCGTGTCGGCCGGATGCGTCAGGTCGAGGTGTTCGAGCAGGTCGAGGCTGAGTTCCTGGAATGCCTTCTGGTCGCCAAGCGAATGCGCCAGCGCATCAAGGTCGCCGCCTACCTTGCCTTCGATGAAGCCGCGCACCAGCTCCACTCCGGCCTTGGCGCGCTCAGGCACAGCTTCGCCGGTCAGCTTTTCGCGCAGCATCAGCGCAAGCGCGGTCTGCAGCGGCACATCCTCCTGACTCTGCGCGCGCGCGATCGGATCGGTCGCGATCCGCATGTCGAGCGCCGCATCGAGGTTCGAGCGCACTCCGCCGAAATTGTTCGCGCCCAGCGCTTCATAGCGAACTTGCTCGATCGCGTCGTAACAGGCGCGCGCGACAGCTTCGGGCGGCGCATTGCAGCCATGAAGCGCAGCGTCGTGATGACGCAGCTTGAGCGCGAAACTGTCGGCAAAGCCGCGCGCTTCGGCGACCTGCTCGGGCGGCAAATTGCGCCCGGGCAGCGGTACGCGGAAGTTCTTACCCGATGACGAGGGCGCATCCGCGCTCCACGCCACTTCCACCTCTCCCTCGCGCGCCAGTGCACGGCTTGCGCCGGTCAGCGCATGCTTGAAGCGATCGAGAGGGGTTTCCTGGGACAAATGCGTGGTTCTTGCAGTTTAACGGATGATCGACTGCCCCGTCTTTGCCCAGTCGGCAAGGAAGCCTTCAATCCCCTTATCTGTCAGGACATGCTTGAACAGCGCCTTAATCACTGCAGGCGGCGCGGTCATCACGTCGGCGCCAATCCGGGCACTTTCGAGCACATGGGTGACGTGGCGCACCGAAGCCACGAGGATTTCGGTTTCGAAATCGTAATTGTCGTAGATCAGGCGAATGTCGCTGATCAGCTCCATCCCGTCGAAGCCGTTGTCGTCATGCCTGCCGACGAAGGGTGAAACGAAAGTCGCACCCGCCTTTGCCGCGAGCAGCGCCTGGTTGGCGCTGAAGCACAGGGTTACATTGACCATGGTGCCATCTCCGGTCAGCGCCCTGCAGGTCTTTAGCCCGTCGATCGTCAGCGGCACCTTGATGCAGACATTGTCCGCCAGCTTGCGCAGGATCTCGGCCTCTTTCATCATGGTTTCGTGATCGAGCGCAACCACTTCGGCCGATACCGGCCCGTCGACGATCCCGCAGATTTCCTTCGTCACTTCCATGAAGTCGCGGCCCGACTTGGCGATCAGCGAAGGATTGGTGGTGACCCCGTCGAGCAGGCCGGTGGCGGCCAGTTCCCGGATGTCGTCAATCTCGGCAGTGTCGGCAAAGAATTTCATGATGGCTCCGTGTTGCACCCGGAAGGCGCTGTTTCGATTCGATTTCCAACCTAGCGCATAGCAGCCTTTTGCCGACAGGCCATCCGCCGGGCGGCCGAGCCTGACAGACGGGCCGCATCCGCAAAGCAGGCGTTCATATCCTTGCCACTTGTCCTTGTGGCGTGCGCGCCTCTCGGCCCATATGTGCAGGTCCGATGAACCGCATTCGCCTCCTTGTCTTCAGCAGCGCGCTCAGCGTGCTCGATTATCGCGTGCCCGATGGCATGCGCGTCGAGCCCGGGTCGGTGGTCTTGGCTCCACTGGGGCCGCGCCAGGTCACCGGGATAGTGTGGGAGGCGGATCGACTCCCCGCCAATGAAGTGCCCGCGGAAAAGCTGCGCCCCATCATCGAAGTGCTGCCGGTGTCGCCGCTCGCAGCGCCCTTGCGGCGTCTGATCGAGTGGACCGCAGACTATTACTGCGCGCCGATGAGCTCGGTAGCGCGAATGGTCATATCGAGTGGTGGTGCCTTGAACGGCCCGGCCACGATGACCGAATATCGCCTGTCAGGCGGGATGCCCGAGCGGATGACCCCGCAGCGCGAACTGGCGATTGCCGCGCTCGAAGGCGAACAGGCGACCATTCGCGAACTCGCGGGCATAACGGGCGTTTCCGAAGGCGTGCTGCGCGGGCTGGTCAATCAGGGTGTGATCGAGCCGGTGACGGTTTCGATCGACCGCCCCTTCGCGCCCGCCGATCCCGATTTCGACGTGCCTGAGCTCTCGCCCGAGCAGCGCGAAGTGGCGGATGAGCTTGTCGATGCGGTGAGGGCTGAGGCATTCGCGCCCTTCCTGCTGGACGGCGTCACTGGCTCGGGCAAGACCGAGACCTATTTCGAGCCGATGGCGGAAGCGGTGCGGATGGGCCGCCAGGTGCTGGTGCTGCTGCCCGAAATCGCGCTGACCGAGAATTTCCTCAAGCGGTTCGAGCAGCGCTTCGGCGCGGCCCCGGTGCTGTGGCATTCCTCACTCAAGTCGACCGAGCGACGGCGCGCATGGCGTGCGATCAGCGAAGGGACGGCGCAAGTCGTGGTGGGCGCGCGCTCGGCGTTGTTCCTCCCCTATCGCGACCTTGGATTGATCGTGGTCGACGAAGCGCATGAGGTGAGCTTCAAGCAGGATGACGGAGTGCGGTACAATGCGCGCGACGTCGCCGTGATGCGCGCGCATTTCGAAGGCTTTCCGGTGGTGCTGGCGAGCGCTACGCCGGCGCTCGAAAGCCTGCACATGGCCGAAAGCGGCACCTACAAGCGGCTCGAACTGCCCAGCCGCTTCGGCGGAGCGGAACTGCCGCATATCGACACGATCGACTTGACGCAGAAGCCGCCCGAACGCGGGCACTGGCTTGCTCCCCGGCTCATCAGCGCGATCGATGACCGGCTGGCGAAGGGCGAGCAATCGCTGCTGTTCCTCAACAGGCGCGGCTACGCCCCGCTGACCCTGTGCCGCAATTGCGGTTTCCGCTTCAAATGCCCTAATTGTAGCGCATGGCTGGTCGAGCATCGCCTCTCAGCGCGGCTCGCCTGCCATCACTGCGGCCACGAAGAACAACCGCCCGCCACCTGCCCCGAATGCGGCGAACCCGATTGCCTTGTCGCCTGCGGGCCGGGGGTCGAGCGGATCGCCGACGAGGTCGCGCAGCTGTTCCCAGAAGCGCGTGTCGCCGTCGCAACTTCCGACACACTCAACTCTCCCGAACGCGCGGCGGAATTCATCGAAGCGGCGGAAGGCGGCGCGATCGACATCATCATCGGCACCCAGCTCGTTACCAAGGGGTTCCACTTTCCCGAACTCACACTGGTAGGCGTGATCGACGCCGACCTTGGCCTAGAGGGCGGCGATCTGCGCGCGGCCGAGCGCACTTACCAGCAAGTGGCGCAAGTGGCCGGACGCGCAGGGCGCGGCGCGAAATCGGGCGAAGTGCTGATCCAGACGCGCCACCCCGGCGCGGCCGTAATCGCTGCTCTCGCTGGGGGCAATCGCGATTCCTTCTACGAGGCCGAGACAGAGGCGCGCCGCCATGCGGGGGCACCACCATTCGGCCGCTGGGCGGCAATCATCATCTCAAGCGAAGACGATGCCGAAGCGCGCGAAGCGGCCTACAGGCTGGGCGCAACCCGCCCGCAGCACGACGGGCTGATGATCCTCGGTCCGGCCCCTGCCCCGCTGGCTTTGCTGCGGGGGCGCTATCGTTATCGCTTCCTCGTCAATGCGCGGCGCAATGCGCAATTGCAGGCGATCCTGACCGACTGGCTCGATGCGCAGAGTTTCGCGCCCGGTGTCCGCGTGGGTATCGACATCGACCCGTACAGCTTCGTCTGACCAGGCAGCCGTGGGCTTCGCACAAATATCACTCGACAGCGTGGCTCCTCACGGCGAGGATCGCCACCTGCCCTCAGCGGGGCCGAAACAGGGAGAGCCAGAACATGCTGACCGTCCATCACCTGCGCCTGTCGCAATCCGAACGCATCGTCTGGTTGTGCGAGGAATTGGGCATCGATTACGAGCTCAAGCTCTACAACCGGCGCGAGGACAACCGGCTGGCACCTGATGAATACAAGGCGCTGCACCCGATGGGCATTGCCCCGGTCATCACCGATGGCGGTTTCGTGCTGGGCGAAAGCGGCGCGATCATCGACTGGATCATCGCCAAATATGGCGATCGGGGGCTGGTTCCTGCGAAGGGCCATCCCGATTTCGCCGATCATTTGTTTTACTATCACTGGGCCAACGCCACTTTCATGACCAACGGCATGATGGGCCTCGTTTGCCAGTTCCTCGGCTCTGCACCGCCGCCCTTCGTGGCCGACCGGATCGAGAAAGGCTGGGCGATCGTCGAGAAACGGCTGGGAGAAGCGGACTATTTCGGCGGGGGCGAGCTTTCTACCGCAGACATCATGATGGGATTCCAGCTCACCACAAGCCGCGCGATGAGCGGGATGAGCATCGACCACCTGCCTAACCTCGAGGCCTATCTGAAGCGGATCGGCGAGCGCCCCGCCTACCAGCGCGCAATGGCCAAGGCCGAGCCTGGCATGCCGCCCAAGCTGGACTGAAATAGATGCCGGAAACCGGTAGAGTTCGGCATCCTCGTGTTCACCGGTCGAGCTTGCGCTTTCTTATCGCCTCCACAATCGCTAACCAGCGCGCATGAGCACCGTATCCAACACCGTTTACGTACTCAACGGGCCCAACCTCAATCTGCTCGGCACTCGAGAGCCTGAGATTTACGGCTCGACCACGCTCGACGAGATCGCAGGCATGCTGGAAGATCGCGGTCGCGAACTCGGGCTCGAAATCGATATGCGCCAGACCAACCATGAAGGCATGCTGGTCGACTGGTTGCACGAAGCGCAGGCCGAGGGTGCGCGCGCCGTGCTGCTCAACGCAGCCGCCTATACGCACACCTCGATCGCCCTGCTCGACGCGATCAAGGCTATCCGCACGCCGGTGATCGAGGTGCACCTTTCCGATCCTTCCAAGCGCGAGGGATTCCGGCACCTGTCCTACGTCGGCATGGCTGCAGCCAACTGCGTCAAGGGACACGGCGCACAGAGCTACATTATCGCTCTTGAGGCGGTTGCGTCGGGCGAAATCTGAGTTTCGCCTCTTGCCAGCCACAATTCACGCGAATAGTCACGCGCGCAGCTGAAGTTTGAGGGGCGATAATGGCCGAACGAAAGACCAATGACGGGCGCAACACGTCTGGCACGAATGTCGATACCAAGCTGGTACGCGAACTCGCGGAACTGCTCAACGAAACTGGGCTCACCGAAATCGAAGTCGAGGACAACGATCGCAAGATCCGCGTCGCGCGCGGCGGCACGGTTGCCATGGCGGCGCCGATGGCGGCTCCCGTTGCTTCTCTTGCAGCAGCTCCGGCTGCTGCCGCTCCCGCGGCCGAACCCGCTACGGAAGCCCATGCCGATGCACTCAAGTCGCCGATGGTGGGCACAGCCTATCTTGCGCCCGAGCCGGGCGCGGCGAACTTCGTCAAGGTGGGCGACAGCGTGAAGCAGGGAGACACTCTGCTGATCGTCGAGGCGATGAAAGTGATGAACCCGATCACCGCCAACAAAGCCGGCACGATCAAGGCGATCCTGATCGAAAACGGGCAGCCGGTCGAATTTGACCAGCCGCTCGTCGTCATCGGATAAACAATGGCGATCAAACGTATCCTGATCGCCAACCGCGGCGAAATCGCGCTGCGCATCCACCGCGCAGCACACGAGATGGGCATCGAGACGGTGGCGGTGCATTCCACCGCCGATGCCGACGCGATGCATGTCCGGCTGGCCGACCAGGCGGTTTGCATCGGCCCGCCGCCTGCGAGCGACAGCTATCTCAACGTAGCCGCTATCATCTCGGCTGCCGAAGTGACTCACGCCGATGCGATCCACCCGGGCTATGGCTTCCTTTCGGAGAATGCCAAGTTTGCCGAAATCGTCGAAGCGCATAACATCGCGTGGATCGGGCCCAAGCCCGAGCATATCCGCACGATGGGCGACAAGGTAGAGGCGAAGCGTACCGCAGGCGCGTTAGGCCTGCCGCTGGTGCCCGGCTCAGACGGCGCGGTATCGCACTTCGACGAAGCGCGCAATATCGCCAAGGAAATTGGCTACCCCGTGATCATCAAGGCCGCTTCGGGCGGAGGCGGGCGCGGGATGAAAGTGTGCCAGAGCGAGGACCAGCTCGAAACGCTGATGCAGCAGGCTGGAAGCGAGGCCAAGGCCGCGTTCGGCGATGCGACCGTCTACATCGAGAAATACCTCGGCAACCCCCGCCACATCGAATTCCAAGTTTTCGGCGACGGTAACGGCAATGCAATCCACCTGGGCGAACGCGACTGCTCGCTCCAGCGCCGCCACCAGAAGGTGCTCGAAGAAGCCCCATCGCCTGTCATTTCGACCGATGAACGCCACCGCATGGGTGAAATCTGCGCGAAGGCGATGCGCGACATGGGATATCGCGGCGCAGGAACAATCGAGTTCCTGTGGGAGAACGGCGAGTTCTACTTCATCGAGATGAACACCCGCCTTCAGGTCGAGCATCCGGTCACCGAAGCGATCACCGGCGTCGACCTAGTACGCGAGCAGATCCGCATCGCCGAAGGCAAGCCGCTGTCGGTGGCGCAGGAAGATCTCGAATTCCACGGCCATGCGATCGAATGCCGCATCAATGCCGAAGACCCGTTCACATTCACGCCCTCACCCGGCGCCGTAAATTATTACCATGCATCGGGCGGCATGCATGTGCGGGTCGATTCAGGGCTCTACGCCGGCTACCGGATCCCGCCCTATTACGACAGCATGATCGCCAAGCTGATCGTCTATGGCCGCACCCGCGAAGGCTGCATCATGCGCCTTCGCCGCGCGCTCGAGGAAATGGTGGTGGAAGGGGTGAAGACCAACATCCCCCTGCATCAGGAACTGCTGCGACAGGACGACATCCTCAACGGCGACTACAGCATCAAATGGCTGGAGGAATGGCTGGCCAAGCGCGAGGGGTAATCCTCGCGCACTGCCGTCAACCGAGATCGAAACCAGCGTCCTTCGCTTCGGCGATCGTTTCCGCGCCAATTAGCGGGGGATGATCCCCGGCGAGCTCGCACCAGACTGCTGCTTCGTCGCCGAAGATCTCGCGCTCGATTGGATATTGGTCCACGTCAACAAACAGCCCCGCAAGGAAGCTGCTATTGCTGGTCGGCGGGAATTTACACCAAAGATTGCTGCCGCAATGCTTGCAAAAGGCCCGTTCCGCCCAACGCTTGAGCGGTACACGCTGACGCTATCCTCGCCCGCGATCGAAAAGCTCTCGCCGCTCAGCGCGGAATAGAACGACCCGCCCCACCGCCTGCACGTGGCGCATTGGCAGATTTCGACATGCTTCTTCGGCTGGTCGAGTGTGATCTGTAAGTCCTTGCAAAGGCAGTGCCCCTCGATCGCGCGCTGCTGATTGCCCGAAGTGGCCATCCCCTAATACAGCGGTACGCCCGGCTCGTGCTTCGCGGTGCGGATCGTCAGCGAGGTCTTGACGCTTTCCACATTGGGTGCGGGCGTCAGCTTGCTGGTGAGGAATTCCTGGAAGCTCTGCAGGTCCTTGCTGACAAGCTTAAGGATGAAATCGATCTCGCCATTGAGCATGTGGCACTCGCGCACTTCGGGCAGCGCCTTCATATGCTCCTCGAATTCGCGCAATGCACTCTCGGCCTGGCTCTTGAGGCTGACCATGGCGAAGACCGTGATAGCGAAGCCAAGCTTAGACGCGTCGAGCTCGGCATGGTAGCCCTTGATCACCCCGTCTTCTTCGAGCCCGCGCACACGCCGCAGGCACGGCGGCGCGGTAAGCCCGACACGCTGAGCCAATTCGACGTTAGTGACGCGGCCTTCGCGCTGCAATTCGGCAAGCAGCCGGCGATCGATCTCGTCTAGACTGGCCATAAATTGCGCCTTTCACTGGAAATCCGGCCCGTTTCGAACCGGAAAGTAACACAAACCGCCTTCTTGGGGCGTCAAAGATAATATTATTATCCCTGACAGCAATTGTCCCGCTTTGCAACGCATCGAGAAACGCTCTCCGCAAGCCGAGGCGCTTGCTGTTAGGACAGGCTCGGCGTGAACCGTGGGAGCGCCGCCCTGCGCGATTCGCGCTTGCCTGGAGACGTGATGTTTTTCGACGACCGCCTTGCCACTGTGTTGCGCCACCGCGCCACCAGCGAGCGAGGCGCGCGCACACAGTTCCGGCAGCTGCTCGACCTCCTCGGTAACCGCAAATATGGGCGTGACGACAGCCTGGTGGCTGCCGCATGGTTGCGGCTCGGAGCATTGGGCGAGCAGATCCCAGCTTCCGAGCGGGCATGGATGATTCGCGAGCCGGGCTGGCGCTTCCGCAACCCGCAGCTGGCCGCGCATTTGGCCGAGGACGAACCCGAAGTCGCTTCGGCTGCGTTGTCGAGTGCGGACCTGTCGGAAGAAGATTGGACCGCGTTGATCCCGCGCCTGCCGATCCGCGCGCGCGGCTTCCTGCGGCTCCGAAGGGAACTTCCGCCGGGGGCAGAGGCTCTGCTCGATCGACTGGGTATCCATGATCGCGGCCTGCCTCAACCCACTATCGAGGCAGAGGTCGATGCGCAAACGCTCGAACTGACTGAATACGAATCGTTGGCCGAAGATTTCGAGGCGCCTCCGATCCCCGAGCCTCAGCCGGAGCCCGAGCCGGTGCACGCAGCCACACCGCCACGCCGCTCGCGCCCTGCTATTCCCGCACCCGGCACTTCGGACGAAAAGAGTGAGATCGCAGCTCTGGTCGAGAGGATCGCGCAATTCCGCCGCGACCGCAGCGCAGAACCACTGGCCAGCGACCTTTCTCCACGGCTCCCGCTGGGCGAGCAAGCCGTTCCGACCGAGCACACGATCGCTGGTTTTGCCTTTGCCAGCAACGTTGACGGGCGGATCGAATGGGCCGATCCCGAAGTCGCGCCGATGGTGATCGGGCAGCGCCTGTTCGACCGTCGCGGCGCCGAAGGCAGCGGCTTGGCAGGCGCAATTGCCAGCGCCTTTGCGCAGCAGCAACCGATCGAGAGACTCACTCGCACGCTAGAAGGTGCAGGCGCGATCCGCGGCGAATGGGTAGTGGATGCGCACCCGCGCTTCTCGCGAACCGGGGGGCGCTTCTTCGGATATGTCGGACGTTTTCGCCGTCCGTTCGATCCCGGCAAATACGCAGTCGGTGCGCCGACCGAAGCGGACCGGATTCGCCAGCTGCTCCATGAGCTGCGAACTCCGGTGAACGCGGTTCAGGGCTTTGCCGAACTGATCCACCAGCAGCTATATGGCCCAGTGCCTAATGCCTATCGCGCATTGGCCGCCACGATCGCCAGCGACGCCGCCAGCATACTCGCCGGGTTCGACGAACTCGAGCGGCTGGCCAAGCTCGAAAGCGGTGCGATGTCGGTCGGAGGCGGGAATACCGACCTGCTCGAGCTCACTCATCGCATGACCGAGCAGATCGCGCTGGTCCTTGCCCCGCGGATGGCAGGCATCGACCTGGCGCAGGGGCCGGAACACAGCCTTTGGGTAGAGATCGATCGTGACGAGGCCGAAGCGCTGGCGTGGCGCATGCTCGCCACTCTCGCAGGCGCGGTCACAGCGGGCGAAGTGCTCGTTGCAGAGATCGAGTCCGATGAGGACCGGGCGCGGCTGTGGTGCCAGATTCCCGCGCAGCTCATCGCCGAAGACGACGTTTTCACAGCCGAGATCAAGCCGAGCGCCACTGGCCTTAGCGCGGGGTTGTTCGGAGCGGGTTTCAGCCTGCGGCTGGCGCGTGCCGAAGCGCGCGGTGCAGGAGGTGAATTGCAGCAAGTGGAGGATCGCGTCTGCCTCTCGCTTCCGCTCACGGCGGTGTCGCTGGGCAGCGGCTCGAGCGATGCAAGCGAGATCGAAGATACGCGCGGAAGCGAAGCCGTCTGAAAGGTTGCGATGCGCGCTTGTTTCGCGCGAAGTTGCAATGTAGAGCGCGATCCGCATTACGCACCGCTGCTCGGGCCTGTAGCTCAGCGGTTAGAGCTGGCCGCTCATAACGGCTAGGTCGCGGGTTCGAATCCTGCCGGGCCCACCAGCGGCGGCGGGTCTTGCCAGGTAATGTACGAAATCGGTCGGGGAGTGGCGCAGCCTGGTAGCGCACCTGTTTTGGGTACAGGGGGTCGCTGGTTCGAATCCAGTCTCCCCGACCAGCATTTCGAGACGCGGGACCATCCGTGGGATGGTCCCGCCCGAAATGGTCCCAAGCGAAGCGCGGGAGGTGCCACGATGAAGCCAGCCCCCCTCGAAACCCGCGCGATCTGGGCCATAGCAATCCCTGCCATGCTGACCAATGTCGCCACCGCGCTGATCGGTATCGGCGACATGTGGATCGTCGGGCGGCTGGAAGATGCCGCCACGCAAGGCGCAGTGGATGTGGGCGCACGCCTGTTCGCGATGCTGTTCACCGTGATGAACTTCCTCAAGATGGGCACCACCGGCCTTGTGGCGCAGGAGGGGACACGCAGCGGCCCGCAGGCCCAGGCGGCTTTGCTTGCGCGCGGAATTGCAGTCGGGCTGGCCATCGCGGCGCTGCTGCTGCTGTTCAAGCCACTGCTGATGCCCGCACTGCTGGATGCCTTGGGCGCCCGGGGCGAAGTGCTCTCCTTCGCGCATATATATGCCGAGATCCGATACTGGACCGCGCCCGGCGTGATGCTCAACCTCGCGCTGATCGGCTTTCTGGTCGGGCACAGGCAGATGGGCGCGGTGCTGGCCATCGAAGTGATCTACAATCTAGTCAATGTCGCGCTCGGGCTGCTTCTGGCCTTGCATCTCGACTGGGGCATCGCCGGGATCGGCTGGTCGAGCTTCATCGCCGAATACGCCAAGCTCGCGATCCTTGGCGTGCTGGTATTACGAGGCAATGCAGGTGGCGCATTGCTGGCTGCGCTGTCCGATCGCGCATTGCTCAGCTGGCAGGCCTTGCGGCCATTCCTCGGCGTCAATCGCGACCTGTTCCTGCGCACGCTCGTGTTGATGATCGCCCTCGCCGCGATCACCCGGCTTTCCGCCGAACGCGGCCCTGAAGTGTTGGCAGCCAACGGCATCATCTACCAGCTGTTCGTGTTCACCGCGCTGCTGCTCGACGGGTTCGAAAACGCGGCGCAAGTGCTCAATGGCGAGCGGCTGGGCGCACGCGACCGGGCAGGTTTTGCCGAATATGTCCGCGCGATATTGTGGCGGGGCCTGGCCGCTGCGGCAGTGGTGGCATTTGCCTTCGCCCTATTGGCAGACCCTATCCTCGCAAGCTTCGCCGCTACGCCCGAAGTCGCGCAGATCGCGCAGGCGCAGGCGATCTGGCTTGTCGCGATCCCCTTTGCAGGGGTCGCCAGCTTCGTGTTCGACGGCGTGTTTGTGGGTGCCAGCTGGACCCGCGCCATGCTGCTGTCGATGGCAGGGGCAGCCGTAGTCTTCGCAGTCGCGCTTTGGCTTAGCTGGCCGCTCGGCAATGGCGCACTGTGGGGCAGCTTCGTGCTGTTCCTGCTGGTGCGCGCAGGGCTGCAGGCGGTCCAGATGCCTCGCCTGATGCAGCGGGGCTTCGGCGAGGCGAAACCCGAATAGAAAAGGGCCGCGCGCCCGAAAGCACACGGCCCCTTCTAGCTTCGTATCAGGCAGGGATCAGAAAGTGATGCCGGCTTCCACACCCCAGATGCGCGGTTCGTTGACCATCGCGGTGAGGTTGTTGAAGTCGATGCCCGACACTGCCGATACATCATTGGTGATGTTGCGGCCGAACAGCGCGAAGTCATAGCGATCGGTGCGATAGCCGATGCGGAGGCCGCCTTCGAGCATCGAATCGTCGCTGAACTCGACCGACTGGTACAGGAAGAACTGCACCTTCGAGCGATAGGCCCAATCGGTGAAGAGATAGAACTCGCCAGCCGTGCCGGGGATCTTCTCGCTCAGGCCAAGCGACCAGTTGGCGGTCCACTTCGGTGCCTGCGGCAAGCGGTTGCCGTCGATCGAGTAGATGCCGCTCCCGACCGTACGCTCGGGATCGAGCACGGTGCACGGCGCTGCGCAACCAGCGACATAGGCGTTCGGGTCGTTGATCTGCGTGTCGTTATACGACAGGCCCGCAGCGAATTCGACACCAGCCATCGGGCGTGCCTGCAGTTCGGCTTCGAAGCCATAGCCTTCGACCTCATCCGCATTGAGCAGCGTGGTGAAGTTGTTGGCGCCGCCGACGGCAGTCAGCTGCAGGTCTTCGGTGGTGAAATAGAAGCCGCCGAGGTTGAAGCGAACCTTGCCGTCGGCGAGGATCGTCTTGACGCCCGCTTCGTAGCTCATCGTGGTTTCGCTATCGGCGACCGAAATGTCGCGACCGAAGGCCAGGCGGCCCTGGATCGAAGGCGCGCGATAGCCGCGAGCCACGCGAGCATAGAAGTTCACATCATCCGAGGTCGGAACAGTCGCCGCGAGGTCCCAGGTAAGGACGCTATCGCTGACCAAAGTCGAGATCGGAGCAACCGGGCCGCCGAAGCCGAGGAACCCCGGACGGGTGTCGATCGGGCGCGAGGCCGTGAAATCGCGGCTGTCGTCATTGTAACGCGCGCCGGCCTGCAGGCGGACGCCATTGTCGAATTCGTAGAAAAGCGAACCAAACACGCCCCAGGCTTCGCTGTCCTGGCGCTGCAATGCGACCGCCGCCGGAGT
>JALRKY010000018.1 GCA_023260985.1 Altererythrobacter sp.
GGAGCGGGCGAAGGGATTCGAACCCTCGACCCCAACCTTGGCAAGATTCGACCCTGTGATATTTATCTTGGGTCGATCAGCTGCTCATCCCACAGCAGACGGCGAACACCCCTCACAAATTGCCGAGCGGAAGATCTCGACCGTGAGCAAACCCTGAAATCCGTTGATCACCATTTAATGTCCGATAGCGGTGCGTTGTGGCGAAACCCGCCAACGTGTTTGACATCCAAATTTAATCGCTGCACCTAATTCGCCGATCACGCCATTGATTTGTCAAAGCGGGCCTCCAAGAGGCTTGAGCTTATAGGGGGAGTAATTAAGTATGGAGTACTCCACAGGCCTCTTCCGGGCATATGATAGATTAGCCAATTATGTGCGAAATAAAGTATCCCATCATTCCGTTTTGAACGCTGAGTTCAAAACGCTGAGCCTTCAACGATTTTTAGGTATAGCCATAACTCTGTTGGGATTTATACTATGCACTATTATAGCCATTAAAACGGACAGACTATCCATTCTTATGATTGGATTTTCTTGGCTATTTTTGTTTCCGGTATTTTTTTGGGCAAATCTGAAAATTATAAGCGTCACCCAAAAGATTCCATTGAAATATAGTTCGCAAATCAGTGAAAGAGATTATCTAGACGTACTAGTTGTCTTTGCTACTTTTTCTGCCGCAGCTTGTATTTTAGGTTTTTTCTATCTGGCAATATTGACGTCAATCATTGAGACTTTTATTTATGGTATCATTACTTGTCTGTCTATTTTAATATTGGCTTGTTATCTTTCGCAACATGAATTACTGGGGATTGAGCTCGGTACTTCTGCAAAGATCTGGCAAAGTGCTGTTGCGATTTTCAGCATCCCCTTCAGAATTACAGCAAGGCTTGCCGGCCTGTCGTTTGCCTTTTTGAACTTATTTCTCATTTTGGCGCTTGTATATGCAATCTACATATCCGCCAAAGGATTTGAATCATTAGATATTTTTCAAATCTTTACCGGTCTTTCTGTAATTGGAGGTAGCCTTATTACGGCAGCCTATCTCAGTAGTCCTCTTCTGATTTACCTGATAGCCCTATTCTCTATCTTGATCATCCGCGTCGTATCTGAGCTATGCGGTATCTCCGCGGATCATTCATCCGGGGGTCAAGCCTGGGTTGGTACAGAGATTCATTTGAACCATCAAGCGTCTAGCCCGGATCAAACGCTGGTAATGAGTGGCGATGAGGCCAGAACTCTATACCTTTCTGGCACAATGGATCCGTCCACGCTTGCTTGGATGGAAGGTATGCAAGATTGGGTGCCTGTATCGGACATTGGCTTTTAAAGAGGCTGGACCTGAGATATGGCAGACGTCGGTTTTTTAAAAATTGGTCGCTGGCAATTCAAAAGCCAAAAAGAGATAGAGGCATTCTATGAGCTTGCATCGTCCCTTGGGCTGCCAGTGCGAAATTTCATCGAGACGCCTCAATTTATTATATTCAGGCCTCTCGATAGCTCACCCGATCTCGAGACTACAGCACTTAAACTGTCTGATCTAGGTTATAATGTTGAGACACTGGCCGGCCCCAGCCCTATGGAAGACCAAGGCCCGGCATCTCACTCGACGCTCCCTCCCAGACTTCCTGCAGTTAGCGAGCGAGTTGATTCCGAGGATCGCGAAGCAAGCTCACCTCCTCCAGAAGTGGCTCCTAGCCTTACCTCACCCCCACTCCCGCGCCTGGGCTCGGGAACGGTCATTCGTGACGTCAAGTCCTCAAAAGGACCGCCTCCGCTCGCTCCGCGCCGTCGGACTAAAGATAGCAATCCCAGTCATCGAGCGCTAAAGCCTCCGCAGCCATCTCTACCATTGCCGCCGCTGCCATCCCAGATGCCCGGCGGGGCAACTTCAGTGCCGCAAAATGGCGAGGCCACACGAGCGGCTAACGATGAGATGGCGAGCCATCTAAACATCAATGACAAAAGTATTCCGCGCGCCATTATTGAGCCTGAAACCGATAAGGTGAAAGGGAAAGCCCCCCCCATCCCTCGATTGCCTGCTCGAGATATCGGATCATTTTCTAGCGCGCTCAACCAAAGTCATCAAAGTTTAGAGGAAAGAGCAAACGTTGGCAGCGCTTCGCATGAACTTCCGGCTCCAGAAAATTTGCGGGAAACGAGTCTACGCAGCGCCCCGATTCCATTTATTAATTCGCCTCATTTTCAGATAAATGAAGATCTGCAATCAGATTGTAATTTAGAAGATGACACCTTAGATCTTCCTTTAACTCGACATGGATACGGGGAGAGGAAGATATATCCCAAGATAATATTCCTTACTATTATATTTTTTCTAGCACTTATTGCCTCGCTTTACCTGCTATCAAACAGCGCGCTACATCCGAGCTCGACGGCTAATGGGCTGTCTCCAAGCCAGGGCCCGACCGGCAATGTGCCAAGCGATCTCAGCGATAATCGGCCTGAGCCCGAGCCTAGTATGAGAACCCTGTCCGCTCAATCGAGTGCGAATGCTGATTTAAAGTCGGGGAGAGTTGGAAATAAACCTCGTGCGATCGACAGCAACCAAGGTCTGGGCGCTCGCGATCTGGCTGGACCCGATCCAAGTTTAGTCCCTTCAGATCCGAACCCAGAGCTCTCAAAAAAGCCGAGCTCTATTGTTGATCTTAATAAGGATGCGGCGGCGTCTAAGCTGAGCGCTAGTCGGTCGGCGTCCCCAATAACCGCCCATAGCAGTTGGTTCACCTTGGACGACATCCCGATGCGTAAGAAGAGACGGGGCATTGACACGAGAATCACCTACAGTCTCGCTGTTGGCATCGACGGTACGGTTAGTAATTGCCAAGCTTCAGAGACTGGCTCTAGCGGCTTGGTAGATCTATTTTGCTCGCAGGTATCGAAGCGCGCCCGTTTTAAGCCCGCTTTAGACGAAAGTGGCAATCCAGTCGCAAGTACCTTTAAGAGCAATACTAGAATTGAAGTTTCGGTTGCCGGCCCTGACGGAAAGGAGGTATGCAGTGGAGGTATTTGCTACAAGTATTAAAGTATCTTTCTGATATTTTTGACATCGTAATTTCTTCCACATTATGGCTGGATGCGGCTCGAGTGTCGTGCAACTATTGAACGCGAATAAACCCCCCGGAATGGAACTGTTATGTTCGAATCCGAACACGTTCCGAACATGTTATCTTTTGATCGTTTGGGGAACGGGTGAAATCAAATCATGGGGTGAGCCAAGCAGGTTGGGCACGCAGCTGATTGCGGCTGCCTTGTTTCAGACAGCGCGATAGGGCGGCTCTCAGCTCTCGGGAACCCGAACACATTTCCGGAAATCCGAACACGCCAAAAACGACAAAATCCGCCCAAAGGCGAATTTTTATCTATCTGTTTTTCTTTGAGAAAATGGAGCGGGCGAAGGGATTCGAACCCTCGACCCCAACCTTGGCAAGGTTGTGCTCTACCCCTGAGCTACGCCCGCTCACTGGCGCTCCGCAATAATGCCCGAAGGCGCTCCATCACTGGGGAGGCGGAGCGATTAGCAGCGGGCGGGCAGCGCCGCAAGCGGAAAATGTCGCGCTTGCAGAGTCGCATACGCAAGGCCACATTCGCCCTTCACATCCGCGCGATCCGCCCCACATGGGGGCAGCGCAATCCCGGCACAATCGTGCCAACCCGCACGAATCAGGAGCACGCAGCGTGGCAAGCATGGGCCTAAATCTCGACGAGCAGAAGGCGGTCGACCGGTTCCGAAAGAATGTGGTCGAACCTTCGATGAGCAAGCTCGTCGTGCTCGATTTCTGGGCCGAATGGTGCGGGCCATGCAAGGCGCTGGCGCCGCTACTGGAAAAGGTCGCGGCCGAGTATGCCGACAAGGGTGTGCTGCTGGTCAAGGTCAATGTCGACGAGGAACAGTTCATCGCCGCGCAGTTCCAGGTGCGCTCGATCCCGACGGTCTATGCCATGTTCCAGGGCCAGCCGGTGGCCGATCTGACGCAGGCGCGCACCGAATCGCAGCTGAAGCAGATGCTCGACCAGATCCTGGCGCAACTGCCGGTGCAGGCCGGTGCGGACGGCGAAGCACAGCAACAGGACGTTAGCCAGTTCGTCGCAATGGGCGAGCAGGTGCTGGCCGATGGCGACGGCGCGCGCGCCGCGACGATCTTTACGCAAGTGGTCGAAATGGCGCCCGACAATGTGCCCGCGCATGCCGGGCTGATCCGCGCGCTGGTGGCCGCGGGCGCAGCCGCGAACGCGCAGCAAGTGTTCGGCGCGCTCGATCCGGCGATCCAGCAGGATCCGGCCATGGCGGCGGCGAAGAGCGCGCTCGAACTTGCTGCCAGCCAGGTTGACGACAGCGAACTGGTCGCGCTGCGAGAAGCCGCCGCAGCCGCTCCGGATGACATGGACAAGCAGTTCGCCTTCGCCGAAGCGGCCTTTGCCGCCGGTGCGCGCGACGACGCGGCCGACACGCTGCTCGCCATGATCACCCGCGACATCGAATGGAACGAAGGAGCCGCGCGCGCCAAGCTGCTCAAGATTTTCGAAGCGGTCGGTCTGGAGGACGAATGGGTGAAGGCCGCGCGCCGCAGGCTATCGCAGATCCTGTTCGGTTGAGGCTGTGACGACGCGCCTTTCGATCTTCCCCCTTCCCGGCGTGCTCCTGTTCCCCGGGCTGCAGCTGCCGCTGCATGTCTTCGAGCCGCGCTATCGCGCGCTGGTAGGTGACGCGCTGGTGCGCAACCGCCGCATCGCGATGATCCAGCCGCAGCGCCCGGTCGAGGGCGCGCCGCTCTATTCGATCGGTTGCGTCGGGCGGATCGGCGAGATCGAAGCGATGGAGGACGGGCGCTACAACCTCGTGCTCGAAGGCGAAGCGCGCTTCCGCATCGTCCGCGAACTCGACGTCACGACTGCATTCCGCCAGGTCGAAGCCGAATTGATCGAAGAAGACGAGGATGCGGTGCTCTCTGCAGTTGAACGCGCAGGGTTCGAGCGTGAAGCCCGGCGGTTTGCCGACAACCAAGGCTACAGCGTCGACTGGGCCTCGGTCGAGCGGCTCGACGATGAAACGCTGATCAACGGCGTGTCGCAAATCGCGCCGTTCGATCCGGCCAGCAAGCAGGCGCTGCTCGAAGCGCCCGACCTGCCCGCCCGCTGCGAATTGCTGATCCAGCTAATGTATTTCTATGGCCGCCGCGACCGCGACGATGATATGGTCACGCTACAATAGAGCCTAGCTCCAGAAGCTGCCCTTAAGCCCGTCGATCACATATTGCGCGGCGAGCGCCGCCAGCAGCACGCCCAGTAGCCGCGTGATCACCGCTTCGACCCGGTCGCCGAGCAGGCGGATAAGCGGGCCTGCCGAAACCAGCGCCGCCGCGGTGATCACTAGCACTGCGCCCAGCGCGGCCAGCACCACCAGCGATTCCTCCAGCCCGTTCGCCTCATTCATCAGCAGCATCACCGCTGCAATCGCGCCCGGCCCTGCGAGCATCGGCATCGCCATCGGGAATACCGAGACATCCTCGATCTCGGGGCTGGCGGCGACCTTCTCCGCGCGCTCCTCGCGCCGCTGGGTGCGCTTTTCGAACACCATGTCGAAGGCGATGAAGAAAAGCATCAGCCCGCCTGCGATGCGGAAGCTGTTGAGTTCGATATGCAGTGCCGACAGCAGGTCCTCGCCGAACAGCGCGAAGATCAACAGGATCACGGTCGCGATGAAGCTGGCCCGCAGTGCCATGTTGCGCGCCTGCGCCGGCGGCGCACCCTTGGTCAGCCCGGCATAGATCGGCGCACAGCCCGGCGGGTCGATCACCACAAACAGCGTGATGAAGGCGGAGATGAAAAGCTCGGTCATTGCCCGCCCGCCGGAGCCGCGACTTCGAGCCGCAGCACCTCGACCATTTCGCCATCCAGCAACATGGTCACCTTGAAGCGGCGCAAACGATCGAGCGACACATCCCATTCATAAGCGAGGCTGCCGTCAATCGACCGGCCTGCACCGCGCGCGGGAATTTCGAGATCGAGCCAGGTGGCAATGGCGATCTCCCGGCCGGTGCGGCAATCGGCCACTTCCGTGCCGATGAATTCGGGTTCGACCAGCGGCTCGGCCAGTACGTCGCCCTGGTCCATCACCCAGCGGTATGAGCGATCCTTCTGCCGCTGCCACACGGTGGTGAAATAGCCGCTCGATCCGTCGGGCCGCTGCCATGCGCCCTTCGTCACCGCAAGCGAGCCGTCGCAGCTCATCCATACCTGATGCGGCTGCCAGGCGACGCTTTGCTCAGGGTTCGCGCGGCCCCTGAGCCACGACTTCGCGGCGGTCGGATCCGGCACGAACATCACCCCGTCATCCGCCGCAAATTCGGCAAAGGCGTTCCATTGCCCCTTCTCTCTCGCGCGCCGAGCGAAGGCGATCTCGGTCGCGACCACATCGCTCGGCTGCGCCTGCCCCGGCGCGCCAGCCAGCGCGCGGCTGATGATGCGATCGGGGAAACTTTGGCGCGGGCCCGAGGAACAGGCGGCCAGCGCGGACAGCGCGGCAAGGAGCAGGAGTTTCTTCATAGCCTCTTCGGTACCTCCAGCCCTTCATTGCGGTAAGCCGCAACCAGCGAATTGCGCAGCAGCACTGCGATCGTCATCGGCCCGACCCCGCCGGGCACCGGAGTGATCGCGCCAGCGACTTCGTGCGCTTCGGCAAAATCGACGTCGCCCACAAGCTTGCCCTTCTCCGCGCCCGGTTCAGGCGGCAAGCGATTAATTCCCACGTCGATCACGGTAGCGCCCGGCTTGAGCCAACTTGCCTTGACCATCTCGGGGCGGCCCACTGCTGCAACCACGATATCTGCGCGGCGTACCACATCGGGCAGGTCCATTGTGCGGCTATGCGCGATGGTGACGGTGCAATTCTCTGCCAGCAGCAGCTGGGCCATCGGCTTGCCGACCAGGATAGACCGGCCGATCACCACTGCGTCGAGGCCAGAGAGGCTGCCAAGCTGGTCCTTAAGCAGCATTAGCGAGCCGAGCGGCGTGCACGGCACCAGTCCGGGCAGGCCCAGCGCCAACCGGCCGGTGCTGGTCGGCGTCAGCCCGTCGACGTCCTTGTCCGGGCTGATCCGCGCCACTACCGCCTGTTCGTCGAGGTGCCCCGGTAGCGGCAGCTGCACAAGGATGCCATCGACCGCCGGATCGGCATTGAGCCGGTCGACCAGCGCGATCAGAGTGTCCTGCGAAGTGTCCTCCGGCATGCGATGTTCGAAGCTGGCCATGCCGCAAGCGACCGTCTGCTTTGCCTTGGAAGCGACATACACCTGGCTGGCCGGATCTTTGCCCACCAGCACCACCGCCAGCCCAGCCTTGCGCCCCGCCTTGGCTTCGAATGCACCGGCGAGTTCGCCCACTTGTTCGCGCAGGCTTGCTGCAAATGCCTTGCCGTCGATCAGCCTCGCGGTCATCAAACGCTCCGGATTATGCCTTCAAGCACGATCAGCACGATGTTGAGCCCGATGATTAACACCAGCGGGCTGAAGTCGATCGCGCCGGTGCTGGGCATGAGATTTCGGATCGGCCGAAGCATCGGGTCGAGCAACCGGTTGATCGAATTATAGAACGACATCAGGAAGTTATTCGAAGCATTCACCACGTTGAAGGCGAACAGCAGCCCGATCACGAACTGGATGATGATCAGCATCACCAACACATTGCTGAGCATCGAAACGATATCGTAAATTGTATAGAGAGCCTGCATGAACCTGCTTCCGTTTTTTGCGCCCCGATATTGCGTGTTACCCGAGTAACACGCCAAGGGCCAGCCCCCGCCGAGCCGCCCGTCCCGATTGAGCTAGCGTATCGATCAGACGCGCACCAGCGTTCCGGCCCCGCGCGCTGTGAAGAATTCTAGCAACATGGCATGCGGCACGCGCCCGTCGAGCACCACTGCCGCTTCGCAGCCTGATTCTACCGCGTTTACGCAGGTTTCCAGCTTGGGAATCATGCCACCCGAGATCGTCCCGTCGTCCTTGAGCCGCGCGATGTCGCCCGGCGTCAGGTCTGTCATCAGCTGCCCCTGCATGTCGAGCACGCCCGCCACGTCGGTCAGCAGGAACAGCCGCGCCGCGCCCAGCGCCGCCGCGATCGCACCCGCCATGGTGTCGGCATTGATGTTGTAGGTATCGCCGTCCTCGCCCGCGCCGATCGGCGCGATGATCGGGATCATGCCCGCAGCTACTGCCGTGTCGATGATCTTGGTGTCTACACGGCTCGGCTCGCCCACGAAGCCAAGATCGATCGCGCGTTCGATGTTGCTGTCGGGGTCGCGCGTGCTACGCTCGACCTTGCGCGCCGTCACCAGCCCGCCGTCCTTGCCCGAAATGCCGATCGCCCGGCCGCCCGCGCCCGCAATCCAGCCGACAAGTTCCTTGTTGATCGCGCCCGAAAGGACCATCTCGGCGATCTCGGCAGTCGCCTTGTCGGTGACGCGCAAGCCGTCGACGAAAGTGCTTTCGACGCCGAGCTTCTTGAGCATGGCGCCGATCTGCGGCCCGCCGCCATGGACCACCACCGGGTTGATGCCCACGGCCTTGAGCAGCACGATGTCTTCGGCGAAGTCGCGCGCGGCCTCGGGGTCGCCCATCGCATGGCCGCCATACTTCACCACGAAGGTACGACCGGCATAGCGCTGGAAATAGGGCAGCGCCTCGATCAGTACTTCGGCCTTCGCCAGCATGTTGGGATCGCTGCTCGCGCTCATCCGCATCACTCCACTTCGCCCCTGGTGGCGCTCGGCAGCGCGCTTAGCGGCTCAAGGCCGCGCTGCATAGCGCGAAGCGTGTTCGGGAGGAATGAGGCGGTGCGCACGCCCCTTCGCTACGACGCGCGCGCGGCCGTAGGAAAGCGAGGTGCGCGCTGGGAACGACTATCCGTGTAGCTCCCTACTCCGCCGCTTGCGTCCCTTCGCCCGCATCGCCGAACAGGCCCGGCCCGTCATCCTCGGCAGCGGCGCCTTCGTTCGCGGCCTTGGCCTTCTGGCGCTTGTCAAAGCTGGCCCACACGTCGTTCCAACTGCCCTTGGTCGCGGCCTTCGAATATTCGGTCGCGCGGGTTTCGAAGAAGTTGGCGTGCTCCACCCCGTTGAGCAGCGGCGCAAGCCACGGCAGCGGGTGGTCGTCAACCATGTAGATCGGCTGCAGGCCGAGCTGGCCCAGCCGCCAGTCCGCGATGTAGCGGATGTATTTCTTGATTTCCTTGGCGCTCATCCCGCTGACCGGGCCCATCTCGAAGGCAAGGTCGATGAAATTGTCTTCCAGCCGCACCGTCTTCTGACAGATGTCGATGATGTCTTCCTTCACCGCCTTGGTGTAGCAATCGCGCTCGCGCACGAATTCGTGGAACAGCCGCACGATGCCTTCGCAATGGAGGCTTTCGTCCCGCACCGACCAGCTGACGATCTGGCCCATGCCCTTCATCTTGTTGAAGCGCGGGAAGTTCATCAGCATGGCGAAGCTGGCGAACAGCTGCATCCCTTCGGTGAAGCCGCCGAAGGCCGCCAGCGTGCGGGCGATATCCTCGTCCGTGTCCACGCCGAACTGCTGCAGGAAGTCGTGCTTGTCCTTCATTTCCTCATATTCGAGGAAGGCCGAATATTCGCTTTCGGGCATGCCGATCGTATCGAGCAGGTGCGAATAGGCGGCGATGTGCACCGTCTCCATGTTGGAGAAGGCGGTGAGCATCATCTTGATCTCGGTCGGCTTGAACACGCGGCCATACTTGTCGTGGTAGCAATCCTGCACCTCGACGTCGGCCTGGGTGAAGAAGCGGAAGATCTGCGTGAGCAGATTGCGCTCGTGATCGGTGATCTTCTGCGCCCAGTCGCGGCAATCCTGCGACCATTTGTTAGGGAACAGTGCTCGTGGGTGGTTGAAAAGCACGGGGATTTCCAGCTCCTCTATTATGGGGAGCATGTCGGTGCTGACCCGAACAAGCGCGACGCCTATCGTGACAGCCCCT
>JALRKY010000066.1 GCA_023260985.1 Altererythrobacter sp.
GGGTCTTCTTTCGTTCGTCCCGGCGGGAGAAGGCCGCCGCTGCTTGGGGGCGACCCTAACGAGGGTGGCGCACCGCGGCAAGCAAGGGGCGTTCGCGTTGACAGGCCGGGGAGCGCCGCCTATCTGGCGCGCTCGCTGCTGCCCCGTCGTCTAAAGGTAAGACTACGGACTCTGACTCCGTCAATTGAGGTTCGAATCCTCACGGGGCATCCAACCATCCAAAAGCCAGCCTCAAGGGCCGGAGATGCGCGGCCTAGTCGCGTTGTGCGTTGTTAAAGTCTGTCAGCCCCAGCGGGCTGAAAGGCCCTATGATCAGCTGCTCGAAGACGCCGATTCCGGTTTCCTCAGGCGCCAGCACTTGCGCGATCATCTGGACATGCAGGTTCTCGGGCGCGAGCGGATCGAGCGAAGCCAGCTCGAATTCCTCGCGCGCTACCCTCAGCGGTCCGTGATGCAGGCCGTGGCCCCATTCAGGGTGCGTATAGCCGAGCCCCTTCATTTGGAACCGGCCAAGCATTTCGAAGGTCACCTGTTCGGGCGCGCCCATCAGCGCCAGAGAAAGAGTGCCGCCGCTGGGCCAGCGCGTGCCTTGGGTCAGCCGCGTGCGCATCGACCCGTCGCCTTCGGCAATGGCCGCCGCGCTTGCACCATCGGGCGCCCAGGCCGCGTGAGTATTCCAAGCTTCGCCATGCACATCGTTGTTGACGTGAAAGAACATGCTGCCCTGCTCGAAATTGACCGGGGTCCATTGCCAGAAGAAGCCAGGCAGCGGCGCGCCGGGCATCGGCTGCATGTCGCGCGTGCCGATCGGGCGAACCCCCCAGCTGCGGTCGCGCGTTCCCATGGTTCCCGCTTCCATCTCGTGCCGCGCACCGTCGAGCGCGATCCAGCCTTCGAAATGGCCGTTCTGGGTCATCCGCGTGTAGTCCATGAAGGCGCGCGGTCCGATCCGGTGGATGAAGCGCGGCTCCTCGATTGGGAAGGTTCTGCCAGTGAAGGTGAATTCGCCGGCGATGCCGTGACTTTCCTCGACCGTGACTTTCAGCCGTTGCAGCGGCTCGACCACTTCAATCGAGATTGGGCCCACGCGCATCGACATCCGCTCCATGCCCAGCTCGCAACTGGCATGAAGGCAATACTGGATCCCGTCGCGGATGAAGCTGAAATGCGCGTCCGCCACATCGAGATGCGGATAAACCCCGAAGGCGAGGGCGAAGAAGCCGCTGCCATCGGGCGCATAACCGTTGAAGAAATAGCGATCGTAGAAGTTGCGGTCGGTGCCCGAATAGGCGACCGGTTCGGCCGTCTGGTGCAGCGGGAAATCGTCACCCTTGCTCAGTGTCATGGCGTTATCCCTTCTCGAGCAATTGCAGGCTGCCGTGTTCAAGCGCAAGCGTGCAGGCGCCACGTGCCATCGACAGGAAATTGGCGTCGCCGCGCGGGGTACGCTTGACGAAAGCGGCACTGAACACCGCGGTCGAGACGCCGTGAAGCGCGCCGAGCACATAATCGCGCCAGATTTCGCTCCGCGTTAACGGCACACCGCGCCGGGTCATTTCGTCGCAATAGAGGTCGAGCAGCTCGGCTTCGTGCGCGCGGCGCAGACTGTCGCCGATCCCGCAGCCGAGAAAATACCCGATATCGGTGAGCGGGTGGCCGACGCCGAGCGTTTGCCAGTCGAGCACCGCGATCGGTTCGGCACCATTGCCGATGCCGAAAAGCATGTTGTCGAGCCGGAAATCGCCATGGACCAGCGAAACTTGCGGGTGCGAGCGGGCCATCCAGGTGCCGCTCGCGGCCAGCCGCTCGCAGATGTCCATGAATTCGGGCTCAAGCGTATCGGCATAGCGTTCGCGAAACAGCGCTTGTGCGCCCGGATAGAGATTACGGATTTGCTCTGTCGCCGCCGGATCGGGACGCAGCCAGTCGAACTCGAGGATCGCCGGATTGCGCCATGACGGGGCATGGATGCCCGCGGCCTGCACGATCGCATGGCGGGCATCCTCTAAGCTGCATCCTGCGAGCTGGTTGCCGCCGCGCTGGGGGGCAAGGTCTTCGAACAGAAGGATGAAGCTGCCACCATCCTCGCTCACTTCAGCGGCATAAGTGGCGGGCACGCGCACTTCGAGATGTTCTGCGATCTCGCGGTAGAAGCGGACTTCCTTGGCGTAGAGCCCCAGCATGGCGGCGGTTCCACGGCTGGTGGGGTCTGCGGCAGGGAACTTGCCCGCCAGTGTCGCGGGGCCAGCGCCCGGCGGGTCATATTCGAGATGGAAGCGCGCGCTGTCGCCCACCTGGCCGGTGCCGATCGCTTCCCAGCGAGCCGCTGTGATCCGACCATCGCCCAACAGCCCCGCCTGGCGCAGCCGCTCAGCGAGCCAGTCGCCACTCACCTCATCCGGATGTGACGGGAATCCCGTCATAAGTTTCTCTCCTCGCGCGCAGCATATGGCGCGTCCTGAGCCCCGGCAATGGCGCTTTTGAGGAGGGTTGCGAAGGTGGCTTGCCCGAACCTTCGCCCCCGCCTAATGCTGTGATTATGAACGAAGAAAACACAGAACATGACCTGGCAGACCACAAGTTCTACCACGCCGGGCAGGAGGCTGCCTTCCTTGAAGGCAAGGATCCCGGCACCCCGCAAACGCGGCATCCGGCATACCGCCTGGCCTATGCCGATACCGATTTCCTGCTGCGCGACGAGTTGCGGCCGGCGCGCTTCCAGCTTGAGCTGCTCAAGCCGGAAATGCTGCTGGAAGAGGCGAGAATCGGCTCGACACTGGTAATCTACGGCTCGGCCCGCATTCCTTCGCCTGAAGAGGCTGAGAAGCTGGTCGCAGAAGCCGATGAAGAGCGCCGCCCGATTGCCGAGCGGCTGGCCGCCAAGTCGAAATATTACACCGAATCCTACAATCTGGCCCGTCGCGTCAGCGAGCTTGCGATCGTCGAGGATGGCAAGCGCCAGTTCGTGATTTGCTCGGGCGGCGGGCCGTCGATCATGGAAGCCGCCAATCGCGGCGCCAGCGATGCCGGTGCGGAGTCGATCGGGCTGAACATCTCGCTCCCGCACGAACAATATCCCAATTCCTACGTCACGCCCTACCTCAGCTTCCAGTTTCACTATTTCGCGCTGCGAAAGCTGCATTTCCTGCTGCGAGCGCGCGCGGTGGCGGTGTTCCCGGGCGGCTTCGGAACCCTGGACGAGTTCCTCGAACTGCTCACGCTGATCCAGACTGGGAAGATGAAGCCAATCCCGGTCCTTCTGTTCGGCAAGGAATTCTGGAGCGGCGTCGTAAATTTTGACGCTCTTGTCGACGAAGGCACGATCAACCGCGCAGATCTCGACCTGTTTCACTGGTGCGAGACGGCAGACGAGGCGTGGTGCCACATTTCCGAATTCTACAACCTCAAGTGCTGAGCCAGCATTAGCTGCCCCGCACGGCCTGGTGGCCGATCGGGCCGCTGCCGGCGCCGAAGCCGGGTGCCGCCCCGATCGCGCGATAGACGAAGTTGCGTGCCAGCGTGATCGCGTGTTCAAGCGGCTGGCCATGGCCCAGCAGCGTCGCGATTGCGGCCGACAAGGTGCAGCCTGTGCCATGCGTGTGTCGCGTATCGAGCCGCCGATGGCTGTATTGCAGCGCCTTGCCGTCAGGAGCGACCAGCATGTCAATCACCTGCTGCGTTTCAGTGTGCCCGCCCTTCGCCAGCACATGCGTACCATAGCTGTGCGCGAGTTCGCCAGCGGCGCGCTCCATCAGCCTGCTGTCGCTTAATTCGCGCTCAGCCATGTGTTCGAGTTCGGGCAGGTTAGGAGTGATGAGCGTCGCACGCTCGAACAGCGCGCACTCGATCGCCGCCATGGCGTCGGGCGCGATCAGCGGCGCGCCTGAGGTCGCGATCATGACGGGGTCGAGCACGACCGGGACCTTCTTCGGCAGATTGTCGAGCGCGGCGGCCACGTGTTCGATAATGTCGCGATCGTGAAGCATGCCGATCTTGATCGCATCGACCCCGATGTCCTCGACACAGGAGTCGATCTGCTGCCGGACGAAGGAGCCAGACAGCGGCGTGATCGCCTGCACGCCCACGGTATTCTGCGCGGTCGCGGCGGTAATTGCCGTCATGGCATAGCCGCCGAGCATGGCGATCGTCTTGATATCGGCCTGAATCCCTGCCCCACCTGAAGAATCCGAACCGGCGATGCTTAGGATGCGGGGCGGGGGCTTGCTGCTCATCCCTTATGCTTGCGTTCTGTCGAGGGGGGGGAATTTCGCGTGCAGCCTCTTGGCGCGGGTCGGCCGGTCCATCAGCTCGCCGCCGCAATTCGGGCAGGCATCGTCAAGCGCGTCAGCACATTCGGCGCAGAATGTGCATTCGAAGCTGCATATGAAGGCGCCGGGTGCCTCGGCCGGCAGGTCCGCCCCGCAACGTTCGCAATCGGGCCGCATTTCCAGCATTAGTCTGCCTCCTTCACTGCGTCGCAGATCCGGTCGACCACGGCTTCGACCTGGCCCGCATCGTCGCCTTCGGCCATCACCCGGATCATCGGTTCGGTGCCCGACGGCCGGATCACCAACCGACCCTTGCCAGCCAGCTCGGCTTCGGCTTCGGCGATCACCGCCTTGACCGCACTGTCTTCAAGCGGCGCACCGCCGCCATGGCGCACATTCTTGAGCAGCTGTGGCAGCGGGTCGAACACATGCAGCAATTCGCTGGCCGGTTTCCCTGAGCGCACCAGCCCCGCCAAAACGCGCAGCGCGGCAACCATACCATCGCCGGTAGTGGCATGGTCGAGCAGGATCACGTGGCCCGATTGCTCGCCGCCGAGGTTGAACCCGCCTTGCTTCATCCGTTCGAGCACGTTGCGGTCACCCACCTTGGTCCGTTCCAGCGACAGGCCGATCCCGGTGAGGTAACGCTCGAGCCCGAGGTTCGACATCACTGTTGCGACCACACCGCCACCGCGCAGCGTGCCCTTTTCGAGCATGCGGGTGGCGATCAGCGCCATCAGCTGGTCGCCATCGACTTTCTGCCCCATTTCGTCGACCACGATCAGCCGGTCGGCATCGCCATCGAGCGCAATACCGACGTCGGCGCCAGATTCGAGCACTTTGGCCTGCAAGGCTTCAATCTCGGTCGAGCCGACCCCGGCGTTGATGTTGAGCCCGTTGGGGCTGACGCCGATCGGGATAACCTCCGCGCCCAGTTCCCAAATCGCCGTCGGTGCAACCTGGTACGCCGCGCCGTTGGCGCAATCGATCACGACCTTGAGCTGGTCGAAACGGATGTCGGATGCGACCGATTGCTTGATCGCATGAATATAGCGCCCCGCTGCGTCGTCCACGCGCCGGGCGCGCCCGATTTTCGCGGGTTCGGCCAGTTGCTGCTCCTGTTCCATCAATCGCTCGATCGCCAGTTCGTCTTCGTCCGAAAGTTTGAATCCGTCTGGCCCGAACAGCTTGATGCCGTTGTCTTCATAGGGATTGTGGCTGGCAGAGATCATCACGCCCATGTCGGCACGCATCTCGCGCGTGAGCATGGCGATTGCCGGAGTAGGCAGCGGGCCGGTGAGAATCACATCCATTCCAACGCTGGTGAAGCCCGCCACCAGCGCGTTTTCCATCATGTAGCCCGACAGGCGCGTGTCCTTGCCGACCACGACACGGTGGCGATGGTCGCCGCGCATGAAGCGGGCGCCGGCGGCCTGCCCCACGCGCATAACGGTAGCGGCCGTCATCACCCCGTCGTTGGTCCGGCCCCTGATCCCGTCCGTGCCGAAGAACTTGCGTGCCATTGCGATGCTGTCCCTACCTTTGATGCGCGACCGATTGCCAGCCGCTTGTGGCGTGGTTATCGCGTAATGGGAAGGGCAGGAAGGGCACTAATTGACCAACACACAGACAAGCCGCTTCGAACTGGTTCGAATCGAGCTGCCCGTTGCATGGACCTTCACGGGACTTGTAGCCGGGCTTGGTGTGGGTGCGGCGCTGGCTGGTAGCGCCATGGTCGACACGGCGGTCGAATGGACCGAACCTGCCGGAACGCTCTGGTTGCGCGCACTTCAGATGACAATCATCCCGCTGGTCGCGGCCTTGCTGGTGCTCGGCATAGCCCAGCTCGCCGCTGCGGCGCGCGCGGGCGCCGCAGCCCGGCGCATGCTGCTACTGGTATTCGTGCTGCTGACGGTGGGTGGGATCGTCACTGCTACAGTGCTACCCTGGCTGCTCGATCTGGTCCCAATTCCCGCTGCGGCCTCAGCCTTTCTTGCCGAAACCCCACAGCAGGCGCAGGCAGTGCCTGCATTGACGGATTTCGTCGCCTCGCTGGTGGCTCCCAACATCGTGGCCGCCGCTGCCGAAACCGCGATGCTGCCGCTCACAATCTTCTTTGCCTTGCTTGCATTTGCGATCGCTCGCTTGCCTGAGGGGCAACGTTCCAGCCTACTGGGCTTCTTTCACGCACTGGCTAATGCCATGCTGATCATTATCGGCTGGGTGCTGTGGCTTGCGCCGGTGGGCGTGTTTGCACTTGGGCTGGGCGCGGCCGCCCGCGCCGGCGGCGGGGCCTTCGGCGCTCTGTTGCACTATATACTAGTGGTGAGTGCGATGGGCGGCTTCGTGCTACTCGGCGCCTATGTTGTGGCGTGGCTGATCGGCGGGGTCACGCCCTGGCGTTTCGCCAAAGCCATGCTGCCCGCGCAGGCGGTGGCGCTGTCGACCCAAAGTTCGCTCGCCAGCCTGCCTGCTATGCTCGACAGTTCGAGCCGCCTGGGCTTGCGACAGAGCACGGCCGAATTCGTGCTACCGCTGGCGGTTGCAATTTTTCGCGCAACCAGCCCGGCGATGAACCTTGCCGTGGC
Source organism: Altererythrobacter sp. (assembly GCA_023260985.1). Taxonomy (GTDB): domain Bacteria; phylum Pseudomonadota; class Alphaproteobacteria; order Sphingomonadales; family Sphingomonadaceae; genus Erythrobacter. The sequence continues at coordinate 6,857 of JALRKY010000066.1, forward strand.
GATCTACGTCGCCCATCTCGCTGGGGTCGAGCTCACCCCAACGCTGCTGGCGGCGGGGATCGGCGTGGCGCTGATCATCAGCGTCGGTTCAGTCAGCCTTCCTGGCTCGATAAGTTTCGTGGTTTCGATCGGTCCGATCGCGCTGGCAATGGGGGTACCGATCGAGCCGCTCGCGCTGCTGGTGGCGGTGGAGATGCTGCCCGACATCATGCGCACGCTTGGCAATGTGACCATGAATGTCGCGGTCACCAGCGCTGTCGATCGCGTCCAGCAGGACTGAGCCTTCGCGCAAAGTGAAGCGCGGATATGCTGTCAGTCCGCGGCGGGTTCTTCCTGTCGGGCGGCCGCTTCGTCCAGCTCCTGCAGGATCGCGCGATGCGCCTCGGCATCGTCCATGGAGCGCTGCGGGATTGAGCCGTCCTCAAGCATTGCAGTGAGGGCGGCGCGGGCGCGCCCGACACGGCTCTTGATTGTGCCGACGGCACAGCCGCAGATAGCGGCCGCTTCCTCGTAGGAGAAGCCCCCGGCGCCAACCAGCAGCAAGGCTTCGCGTCGCTCGGGCGGTAGCGTTTGCAGGGCGCGGTGCAGATCGGCGAGGTGGATCGGTTCTTCCTGTCCGGCGGGGGCCACCAGAATCCGCTCGGCGACTGTCTCGTCATATTCGCCGCGGAAGCGGTTGCGCCGCATGTCGGTGAGATAGGCATTGCGCAGAATCACGAAGGTCCATGCCCGTATCGAAGTGCCCGGCTCGAACCGGTCCTGCGCGGCCCAAGCCTTTAGCAAGGCTTCCTGCACCAAATCGTCCGCCATGTCGGGGCGGCCGCACAGCCCGCGCGCAAAGGCGCGCAGGTGGGGGATTACCGCGGTCAGCTCGCGCTTGAAATTGGCCGTCTCGCTCGGGCCACGCTTGTTTCCAGGTATCATGACGATCCATTCAGAGAGGGATCATCAAGCCTTTCGAGCAAATCCTTGAAACTGTCGGGCAGGGGTTCGTCGACGATCGAATCGTATAGCGCGCGCAGCCCGTCTGCCCATTCGGGTTTGGCCTGCCCGGTTTTCTCCGGAGCGCGATGCCCCCGCACCTTCTCGCTGCCTACCTTTTGCTTGTCTGCTGCCATGCTGTGCCCGTGCCTTGTCCTTCCTCGGCCCCTGTCGCTACCTCAGGGATCACTAGCCCGGACAGTGCAATTGTGGAACGATGGTTGCCTTCTCTGGTTCCCGTCCTACCAAGGGGAAAGAGAACGCTTCGTCATGTATGGTAGCACTGAAACGCAAGTCGAAAAGGAACGGCAGGGGCGCGCCGGTCGCTGGCTCGTGCGATTTCCCCGGGCAGTGCCCGTCGCCATCTTCCTGGCCGTTGCCCTGGTAACGGCACTCAGCGTCGTCGCGATCGAGGCGGGAGAGGACCGGCGCGAACGTGCGGTTATGCGCGAGGTGGCTCAGTCGGTCGCTTCGGCGCTCGACCGTCGGGGCAATCAGACCGAAGCCTATTTGCGCGCAGGATCGGCATTGTTTGCGACCGCCGATGAAGTCAGGCTGCCGTTATTCCGTCGCTTCGCCAGCGAATTGCGGCTTGATGCGGATAGTCGCGGTTCCGAGGGTATCGGTTGGGCACAGGTGGTGCGAAGGGAAAACCTCGACGCTTTCGAGCGAACCGTCCAGACCGAGCGAAAGGGACCGTTTGCCGTGCGCAGCGAACCGGACGCAAGCGGCGATGTGCTGGTGCCAGTCACGTTTTTCAAGCCAGACACCGAGAGCAATCGCCGTGTATTGGGCTATGATTTCTACTCCGACTCAGTTCGCCGTGAGGCGATGGACGAAGCCGCCCGGATGGCGCGCCCCGCTGCAACCGGCAAGCTGGTGCTCTCGCACGAGCAGCGCGGTGATGCGTCGGGGTTCCTGATCTTCATGCCGGTGTTCGAAAGCGGGGAAAGCGGGCGACAGCTGATGGGCTTCATCTACAGCCCATTCGATGCGCAATACTTTCTCAGTTCGGCGATGGATATTTTGGCGCATCGGCAGTTGGGAGTGCGCCTGTATGATGGGCCGGCGGCTGCTGCAAATTTGCTTGCGGCGCATGCCCCCGCGGAAGAATCGGGCAACCGGATCGAACAGCAGATCCGCATAGCGAACCGCGCGCTTCTGATCGAGATCGAGTCGGCGCGAGCGGGAACCCTGTCGCCTTTGTCCATGGCCACCTTGCTGTTCGGCCTTGCTGTTGCCAGCCTGCTGATGATGCTGGCACGCCTGCTCACCCGGCAGGCGATGGAGGATGAGGCTTCACTAGCGTTTTTCGAGGAACAGAACTCGATCCGCAATTCGCTTACACGCGAGCTGAACCACCGGGTCAAGAACACCCTAGCTAGCATCGTGTCGGTTATTTCGCTCACCCGGCGCCGGACCGACGATCTCGACGAGTTTGCTGACGGGCTTGAAGGCCGGGTGAGGGCGCTATCGGCAACGCACGACCTCCTGACCCAATCGGATTGGGGGACGACCCCGGTACGTTCGGTGATCGAAACCGAACTGGCGCCCTATTCCGGGGGCGATGCCGGAATTCGGCTGGATGGACCAGCGGTCGAGCTGGCACCGAACGATGCGCTTTCGCTGGGGCTGGCGGTCCATGAACTGGCCACCAATGCTGCCAAATATGGCGCGCTGAGCCAGCCCGGCGGCAGCGTGACGGTCGAGTGGGAACTCGAGGCCGAGGAATTGGTGAGGCTGATCTGGATCGAGCGTGGCGGTCCGAAAGTCGATCCCGAACGCAAGTCGGGATTCGGGACAGACCTGATCCAGAAGATCGTGGCGCATGAATTGCGCCAGCCTGTCGCACTGCGCTTCGACCCGGAAGGCGTCAGCTGTACCTTGCGAGTGCCGGTGCGGGTGCGAGGCGCCTTTCAGATCAGGGAGCGACTCGCGAGGCTGTCGGATTGATCCGCGTTTGCGGGCTTAGGCGTTCGTCGTGTTCGACTTGAAGAACAGCGCCTGGCTGATGGTGCTGCGTATCACGCGTTCCTGGAACGGCTTTGTCACCAGATAGGTCGGTTCGGGCCGATCGCCGGTGAGCAGGCGTTCAGGGTAGGCGGTAATAAAGATCACCGGCACGTCGACGATCGAAAGGATATCGTCCACCGCATCGAGGCCTGACGAACCGTCGGCCAGTTGAATGTCAGCCAGCACCAGCCCGGGCATGGCGTGGGCAATCGCTTCCTGTGCCTGTGTCCGGGTCGCAGCGGTACCGAACACCTGATGGCCGAGCGATTTGACCAGGTCTTCGAGCTGCATTGAAATGAGCGGCTCGTCTTCGATGATGAGCACATTGGTGGCCGCTTCGCGATCGATCTCGGCGATCGCTTCAGCAACCAGCCTCTCGACTTCGGCAGCATCGATCCCCATGATCTCTCCCGCCTGTGCCGGGCTGAATTCTTCAAGAGTCGTCAGCAACAGTGCCTGGCGGCTGGTTGGCATAACTGCGTTGAGTGCGGCCAGTGCGGCAGCTTCGCGTCCCTTCGCCGCACTCGCTCTCGCGGCAGCATCACCGGCCTCTGAGGACCACAGCTGCGTGAAGGCGCGGTAAAGCGGTACGCGGCCGTCGGCGAGGCTAGCCTTGATCTCGGGATCTGCCAGCGCGGCTTCAAGCGTTCCCCGCACGAAGGCGTCACCGCTTGCCTGCGATCCCGTCAGGGCGCGTGCGTAACGCCGTAAATAAGGCAGGTTGGCTGCGACCCTGCTGCTCAATGACATCGGATACCTTCCCGTCCGTTTCACTGCCTGTAACTGATGCTGCAGGCTTCGGTTCCATCATTAGGGCGATAACAAGCACACACCGACGGCGCCGCAAAAATTCGGGCCACCCCGGGAACCGGGGACGAAGTCGCTCATTTGAAGTGCGTCACCGCCAAAATCCCCTCCCGTCCAAACGGCTGGTGACACGATCCCCGGCCTCCGTCCCCAAGGGCGGAGGCCAATTTTTTGCGCTTTCCGCGGTCGACTTCAGCCGATGCGCTTTTCGAACACGATGTATTCTCGGTTGATCTTGCTCTCGATCGCGTTGGCAATGGCGACCATTCCCTGGTTGTCGTCGAGGATCCAGCCGATTTCGCCACGCTTCGAACCATAGATTCCGGCGGCATTCTTGCGGATCTGGCTGATCATCATGAAGGCCAATTGGCTCGCGACGCGTGAATTGTGCAGTTCCTTCTTCACGCCCATGAGCGGCACGCGCATCCCCGCGCCTTTGGGAAAGCGCAGCCAACGCAGCAAGTGGAACCAGCCGAGCGGGAACAACTTGCCTTTGATTCGTGCAAGTACCTGGTTGATGTCGGGGAAAGTCAGCATGAAGGCGACCGGCTCGCCATCGAGTTCGGCCACCATGTTGAGCGGCTCGAAGATGATCGGGCGCAGCTTCTTGCCCGCATAAGCGACTTCGGTAGGAGTAAAAGGCACGAAACCCCAATTCTTCGACCAAGCGTCGTTGAGGATGTCGAGCACCACCGCGACTTCTTCGTCCCAGCGGTTCTTGTCGACCGGCCGGATCTTGATTCGTTCGTTTCTCTCTCCCGACTTCACGATGCGCTGGATCAGCGGCGGGAATTCCTTCGACACGTCGAGGTCATAGGTAAGCAGCGATTTGGCGGCGGTGTAGCCATGGCTTTCGATCCAGCCACGATAATACGCGGGGTGGTGGCCCATCATGATCATCGGAGCATGGTCCTGCCCGCGCACCAGCAGCCCCGGTTCTTCCCAGATCGACATTGAGATCGGACCCAGCACGCGGGTCATGGCTTCCTTGCGCAACCAGCCTTCGGCGGCGTCCAGCAGGGCATGTGCCGTCGCTTCGTCTTCCGCGTCGAAATAGCCGAACATGCCCGCGCCCGGGCCGAAACCCTGATCGGCCGGCATCTCCAGCGCGAGCTTATCGATGTGCGCGGAAATCCTCCCGACCGGCTTGCCACCGCGCCGAGCGACGAACAGCTGGGCCCGGGCATGACCGAAGAACGGGTTCTTGCCGGGATCAACGAGTTCGATCTGTTCGCTGCGCAATTGCGGCACATTGTGCGGCTCACGCGTTGCGAAGGCACGCCCCATATCGACGAATTCGCCGAGGCCATGCGTGCCCGAGATCGGCTCGACCACTAAATTCTGTTCTTCGCTCACACGATGCATCCTGTTCAATCCCGCCAATATCCAGTGCGGGCATTTTGCGCCAAGTCAAGCAAGCCAGTCGATTACACTGTCAGACAGGACTTGTTTGTCCTTACCGCGGTTTGTGCGGTAAAGGCTTTTTCAAGATACAGAAACATGACCATGGAACAGACTCTCGATCCAACCTCCAAGCCGCGCACGCCCGGCTCACCGGCTACCCGCGCGCAGTTCATCTCCGCCGATGACAAGGAGATGCTGCGCGCCGCACGCGACCTGACCAAAGGTCTCGGGGAAGCGCGTCCCACCTGGTACTGGCCCGACATGCTGGTGTCGGTAGCGGTTGGCTATGGCGCGATGGCCTTGGCAATCCTGACCAACAATCTTGCGCTCGCGGTGGCGCTTGGACTGGTCTCGGCGCTTGCGCTCTATCGCGCGCTGATGTTCATCCACGAGCTGACCCATATTCACCGCGATGCCTTGCCGGGGTTCCGTGTCGTGTGGAACCTGCTGGTCGGCATCCCCATGCTCGTGCCCAGCTTCATGTATGAAGGCGTGCACACGCTCCATCACAAGCGCACGCAATATGGCACTGTCGAAGATCCGGAATATTTGCCGCTGGCGCTGATGAAGCCGTGGAGCCTGCCGAGCTTCGTGCTGATCGCACTGTTTGCGCCGATTGGGCTGTTGCTGCGCTTTGCCCTGCTGGTGCCGCTGGCGGTGGTGATCCCGCCGCTGCGCCGGATGGTGTGGGAACGCGCCTCGGCATTGATGATCAACCCCGAATTCCGCCGCAAGCCGACGGAAGGTGCGTTCGCCAAGCGGGTCTTCTGGCAGGAACTGGGCGGCTTCGCGTGGGCCTGGGCAGTGCTTGCAAGCACGCAGTTCATCGGCTGGCGGCCGCTGCTGATCGCGCTGGCGATCGTTTCGCTTACCGCAGTGCTCAACCAGCTGCGCACTCTGGTGGCGCATCTTTGGGAGAATGATGGCGAGCCGATGACGGTGACCGCGCAATTCCTCGACAGTGTCAACGTCCCGCCGCCGAGCCTTGCGGCGGAGATCTGGGCGCCGGTGGGCTTGCGCTATCACGCGTTGCACCACCTCATGCCCTCGATGCCCTATCATGATCTGCCTGAGGCGCACCGACGCCTAAAGGTAGCGCTCGGTGTGAACTCGACCTATGACGGGGCGAACCACCCTGGCATGTTGTCGCTGGTGGTGCGGATTGCGCGCAGCACCATGGGGCTGAAAGCAGCCTGATTATTCCTCTGTACGGACGAGCACTGTCTCGCCGACCAGCAGGAACAGGAAGAACGGCGCCCATGCCGCGAGGAACGATGGGTAGCCGCCGAAATTGCCCATCGCCAGCGCGGCATTGTCGATCACGAAATAGGCGAAGCCCAATGCCATGCCGATGATGGCGCGCAAGAGCAACTGGCCCGAACGGGCCAGGCCGAAGGCGGCGACGGCCCCCAGCAACGGCATCAGGAAGGCCGAAAGCGGTCCGGAAAGCTTGTGCCACCACTTCGCCCGCATTTCTGCCGTGCGGCGGCCCACCGCTTCATAGGCCGCTATCGATTCGGACAGGTTCCAGAACGGCTGCGTGTCGGGATCGACCGTATCCAGTTCGATCTTGTCGGGCGTTAGCTCATTCCCGACGACGATTTCGGGGAGCTCCTTTGTTTCGGCGGTGGCGACATCGAAACTTTCCACTTGCTCCAGCCGCCAGCCAGGCATGGCGTAGCTGGCGCGGGCCGCGCGAACCTGAGACAGGATCATTCCGCCTTTGGTGCGCGAATACCAGGTCACGTCATGCATGATGATGTCGCTGCCCGTCCCGGTCATGCTGGCTGCAGTTAGCACGCTATTGCCCTCGGTCAGATAGACGTTGGCGCGTACCTCCGAGTGTTGGGGAACAGGGCCGTATTCGGCCGCTTCCCATGCTTTAAGCGTCGCTGTGGAACGGGTCACTACCAGTTCGTTGAAGCCGAAGCTCACAACCGACACTAGTGCCGCGGTGAGCAGAAGCGGGGCCAGCACCTGATGCGCGGAAAACCCCGCGGCCTTCATCGCGATCACTTCGCTGTTCTGGTTGAGCGTGACCAGTGTGATGATCGTCGCCAGCAGCACCGAATACGGCAAGAAGCGCGCGATAAGTTGTGGGATCCGCAACAGGGCATAGGTCCACAGCTCGCCCTGGCCATTGCCCTCCACGCTCAGGATCTCGCCGCTGGTCGACAGAAGGTCGAGCATCATCAGCACGAGCACCAGCATCACCAGCACCGCGAAGATGCGGACAATGAACATGCGCGCCAGGTAGAAGGTGAGCGTGCGCGAAGGGAAGAATTCAAACTGCATGTCTCGCGCGCCCTATTCCGCCGGTGCCGCTTCCAGTGCGGCGACCTGGCGCGAATGGCGCCGCCTAAACAATTTGCGTAGACGCTTGCCGAGCTTGACCGAAGCGATTTCGAGCGCACCGATCGCCTGGCCGCCAGGAACGTGGGTCACGCGATGATACATCCACAGGATCAGTATGGAAAATAGCACGAAAGGGCCCCACAGTGCGAAGATGGGATCGACCCGTCCCAGCGCGGCGACATCTTCCCCGTATTGGTTCACCTTGTGGTAGGACACCACCATAACAATCGAGACGAACACGCCCAGTGCGCTGGTCGATCGTTTCGGAGGCACCGCCAGCGAAACCGCCAACAGCGGCATCAGCAGCATCATCACGACTTCGACCAGTCGGAAATTGAAGCTGGCCTGGCTTGCGTGGCGCTTGGTTTCAGGCTGATCGTCGCTCCAGCCGATCCTGAGTAGCTCGGGAAGGATATATTCCCGCTCGGCATCGCCGCGCTCGCGGAATTCCTCGATCTGGGGCAAGTCGATAGGAAGGTCGTGCCGGGTGAAGCTGAGCACGCGAGGGGTGTTTTCGCCAGTGTCCTGCACGATCGTGCCGTCGGTCAGGCGCAGGATGATCGTGTCGGGGCTGTCACTTGTGGCGAGGAAAGCGCCTTCGCGAGCAGAGATCGACAGCACCTGGCCCTTGGTGTTGGAAACCCGTGCGAAAATGCCCTTCAGGCGACGACCTTCGTCCTCGCTTTCCTCGATCCTCAGCGCCATCCGGTCTTTCAGCGTGGTGAATTCGCCGACCTTGATCGACGCGCCGAGCGTGCCCGAGCGCAGCTCGTATTCCATCTGCTCGTAATAATAGCGGCTGATCGGCTGGACGTAGAACACCAGCGCGACGTTCACCGCCACCAGGACCAGCGTGATCAGGTACGGGACTCGCAGAAGTCGGGAGTAGCCGAGACCGACAGCGCGCAGCACGTCGAGCTCGCTCGAAACTGCTAGTTTCCGAAAAGCGAGAAGCACGCCCAACAGGAGGCCCAGCGGGATAGCGAGGCTGGCATATTCGGGGATCAGCGCCCCCAGCATCTTGAACACTACCGAGGCAGGCCCGCCTTCGACCGCGACGAAATCGAACAGCCGCAGCATCTTGTCGAGCAGCAGCAGCGACGCCGCCAGCGCGAAAACGCCAAGCATGGGGAGCGCCACTAAGCGTAGTATGTATCGGTCTATGCTGGGCAGTAAGTTGAGCACGTGGTCGCCGAATATCGCTAGCTATTGCCTGTTGGGGCATCCCTAGCGCGAAAATGACGCGCGGTCATGCCCCGAAGCGCAGCGGGCTAGAGGTTGCGCGAAACTTGGAAGATCAGGCCTTTTCAAGCGTGCATTGGAGCGGATGCTGGTTCTGGCGGGCGAAGTCCATCACCTGGTTCACCTTGGTCTCGGCCACTTCGTAAGGGAAGATGCCGCAAACCCCCACGCCCTTCTGGTGCACGTGCAGCATCACCCGCGTCGCCTGCTCGAGGTCCATCGCGAAGAAGCGCTTGAGCACCATCACCACGAATTCCATCGGTGTGTAATCGTCATTGAGCATCAGCACCTTGTACTGGCTCGGCTTCTTGGGGCGTGCTTTGGCCTTGGTCGCGATGCCGACTTCGTTCTCGGTACCCGGTCGACCATCTGTCCCGTTTGCCATAATGGCCAGCGGCCGGCTGTGCGCATTCGCGGCGCGTCGAGTAAGGGTTCCAGTCAGCATGTGAAAGCGCAATATCGTATCGCTTGCCTCAATCGCAAGATGGGATGTGCCGCGGAATAGAGCACGGCGATTAACACCCGGCGAATTGCTTGATGGCATCCGCCGCGAAAAAGAAAGGACCGGCTGGACGGATCGTCCAACCGGCCCTTTGGATTCTGCCGGGGCGGGAGAGGAGAGAGTCCCCGGCCAGAACTTTAGGGTGTGCCGAAGGGCTCAGGCTGCCTTCTTGATCTTTTCGGCAGCAAGGCTCACGCGGCTCGTAATCGGCGCGAATGCGTCGTTGTAGAGCTTCACCAGAGCTTCGGTGTTCTTCGAGCTGAATGAGACGGCTGCGTCGAAGTTGCGGCGAGCGAGTTCGCCCTGGAGCTGCAGTAGCTCGGTCGGCGACTTCACGGCAGCCATCTTCTTGAAATCTTCGGTAACGGTTTCGACGACGGTCTTGGTCGCTTCAACCTGTTCGCGGCTAAGGTCCTGCATGCCGGCGAAGAAGATTTTGCCCGATGCGACAATGGCTTCCACGTTGCCCTTGTTGAATTCGGTGACTTCCGAAGCCAGTTCGCCCGACTTGCCAAAGGCGGTCTTCGCGCGGGTTTGTGCGTCGGCTAGGAATTCCTTGGCGACCTTGCTGAAATCGGTGTTCTTGGCAGTGGCCATGACTTTATCCTTCATCTGGATGGACGGGTTGGTCGGCGCCGCGGTCTTCGCAGCAGCCTTGACGGTCTTTTTCGGTGAAGCCGCCTTCTTGAGGGCAGCGGTCTTCACGATGGTTTTCTTGGCAGGAGCCTTCGCTACCGTCTTGGCGGCGACCGGCTGAGCCTTGGGGGCCTCGGCTTCGACCGGTTTCTGGACGGTCTTCTCGCTCAAACCCTTCTTTGCAGCGGCTTCGGCATAGGCTTTCTCGGCAGCAGCATCGATTTTCGCTTTGGCTTTGTCGGCCATGGTAACCTCGTTTTTTGGTGCACTGCACAAAATAGACATTGCAACTGCGAAGTCAAGGATTTTTGGTGCACTGCACAAAAAATTGGATAGCGACTATATATGGATGAATTAGCGCGTCTTCACATAGCGGCCGGGCGCGTCCTCGATCACGTGATCGGCCTTGCCGCCGGGCTTGCGTTTGCCGCTTGCGGTGACGCGCTTCGCGTCCTGCCCCTCGAGCCACGCCTGCCAATGCGGCCACCAGCTGCCCGGATGCTCGGTGGCTCCCGCGACGAATGCATCGAGCGAGCAGGCCTCGCTGTCGCCGGTCCAATACTGGTACTTGCCGGCGGAAGGTGGGTTGACCACGCCGGCGATATGGCCCGAGCCTGCCAGCAGGAATGTGAGTGGCCCCTTGAAGCGCTCGGTGATGCGCCACACGCTTTCGGCTGGGGCAATGTGATCCTCGCGCCCGGCCTGGACGTAGCTCGGTGTCTTCACCTGCGTCAGGTCGATCGGCGTGCCGTCGGCCGAAAGCGCATCGGGCACTACCAGTCTGTTGTCGCGATAGAGGTCGCACAAATAATCAGCGTGCCACTTGGCGGGAAGGTTGGTGACGTCGCCATTCCAATGCAGCAGATCGAAGGCGGGATAGTCTTCGCCGAGCAGGTAGTTGTTGACGACATAGTTCCAGATCAGGTCCTTGCCGCGCAAGGAATTGAAGGTCGCGGCAAGATAGCGCCCGTCTAGATAACCTTCACTCGACAGGCTCTTGATCATCTCGAGATGCCCGTCATCGATGAAATGCTTGAGTTCGCCCGCCTTCTCGAAATCGACCTGTGCTGTGAGGAACGTCGCGCTCTTGACCTTTTCCGCCTCACCACGCCGCGCCAGCACTGCCAGCGTGGCGGCGAGCGTAGTGCCCGCTACACAATAGCCGATCGTGTGGACGGCCGAAACGTCTAGCCGTTCGCGCACGGTGTCGATCGCGTCGATCTGGGCGCGGATATAATCGTCCCACACCACGTCCTTCATGGTCGCATCGGCCGATTTCCAGCTCACTACGAACACAGTGATGCCCTGGTCGACCGCCCATTTGATGAAGCTCTTCTTGGGTGTTAGGTCGAGAATGTAGAAGCGGTTGATCCACGGCGGGAAAATCACCAGCGGCACTTCGAGTACCTGCTCGGTCGACGGGCTATATTGCACCAGCTGGTAAAGCGGCGTCTCATGCACCACCTTGCCAGGCGTGGCGGCAAGGTTGACGCCCAGTTCGAACGCTTCGGCATCGGTATGGGTCAACTGCCCGCGCTTTAGGTCGTTGATCAGGTGGCGCATGCCCCTGAGCAGGTTCTGCCCCTTGGTCTCAATTGTGCGCTTGAGCACGACCGGATTGGTCAGGATGAAATTGTCCGGGCTCATCGATTCGACCAGCGCGGTGGTGGCGAATTCGAGCTGCTTGCGCTTATCGGGAGCGATCCCTTCGACCTTCTTCGCCGCCGCGATGAAATACTCGGCCAGCATCAGGTAAGTCTGGTGGAGCAGAGAGAAAGCGGGATGGGCGCGCCATTCCTCTGCCGCAAAGCGCCGGTCCTTACGCGGCAGAGCATCGGCATCCTTCGCTTCGTTGTCGCCCGGGCCGCCGAGGAAACTCCCCGTCACGCCCTGCCAAACCGCCATAGTGTCGCTTGCTAGCTTTTGCGCGGCTTCGAGCGGAGGTTGCGGCATCTGCTTTGCCATGCCTTGGGCCAGCGTGAGCCATTGCGCGGGATCGAAGAGACTGGCACCTTCGCATTGGCTCTGCGTGCGCTCGGTCATGAATTCGAACCACATCGACTGGATTTCGCGCGCGACCTTGGCAAATTCCTGCGCATCGCTGGCGGCGATGCCCGCCTTTGACCAGTCAGCCAGCGCAGTGGCCGGGAGGAACTGCCCCATCATCTCGCGCATCGCTTCGCCCTGCATGTCGAAGAAAGCACGGAAGCCCTCGTCCAAGCCGCCCCATTGGTCGCTACTGTCGCTGGCCATCGCCTTTTTGTCCCATCAACTTTTGTTGCATTGCGGTATAGCGAGAATGCCTTTTCAGTTCGACTACTATTAGCGTAGATTCGTATGCGCAGGGCCGGGCAATCGTGCCGCGGCCCCAAGGAAGGACCCGGATGGATACTGACTTTTACCGCATGAAGCGCCTGCCACCCTATGTCATCGCCGAAGTGAATGCGATGCGGGCAGCGGCGCGCGCTGCGGGTGAAGACATCATCGATCTGGGCATGGGCAATCCCGACTTGCCGCCGCCGCAGCACGTCATCGACAAGTTGTGCGAGGTGGCGCAGAAGCCCGATGCGCATGGTTACTCGCAGTCCAAGGGTATCCCGGGTCTGCGCCGCGCGCAGGCCAATTACTATGCTCACCGTTTTGGGGTCGAACTGGATCCCGAACGTGAAGTGGTGGTCACCATGGGTTCGAAGGAAGGGCTGGCCAGCCTCGCCACGGCGATCACCGCGCCGGGCGACGTGGTGCTCGCGCCCAATCCCTCTTACCCGATCCACACCTTCGGCTTCATCATTGCAGGGGCGACGATCCGCTCGGTGCCGACCACGCCTGACGAGAATTATTTCACCAGCCTCGAGAAGGCGATGGCCTTCACTGTGCCGCGCCCCAGCATCCTAGTGGTGAATTACCCGTCTAACCCGACAGCGGAAGTCGTCGATCTCGCATTCTATGAAAGGCTGGTTGCCTGGGCACGTGAGAACAAGGTTTGGATCCTGTCGGACCTCGCTTATTCGGAGGTCTATTTTGACGGCAATCCGACACCATCGATCATGCAGGTGAAAGGCGCGAGGGACGTCGCGATCGAATTCACCAGCATGTCGAAGACCTATTCGATGGCGGGGTGGCGTATGGGCTTTGCGGTCGGCAACCAGCAGTTGATCGCGGCGATGACGCGAGTGAAAAGCTATCTCGACTATGGCGCGTTCACGCCGATTCAGGCGGCGGCTTGCACCGCGCTCAATGGGCCGCAAGATATCGTCGAGGCCAACCGCCAACTGTATCATAAGCGCCGCGACGTGATGGTCGAGGCGTTCGGCCGTGCAGGCTGGGAAATCCCGCCGCCGCCGGCCTCAATGTTTGCCTGGGCGCCGCTACCGCCGGCATTGGCGCATATGGGCAGCCTAGAGTTCTCGAAGCAATTGCTGACCGAGGCAAATGTCGCTGTGGCGCCGGGCGTTGGATATGGCGAGAATGGCGAAGGCTTTGTGCGTATCGCCATGGTCGAAAATGAGCAGCGTCTGCGGCAGGCCGCGCGCAATATCCGCCGCTACCTGACCAGCCTGGGGGTGAACAGCTCGGCGGCCTAGGACCATGGCCCGACAAAACGACCACTAGTCTTCCAATTTGAAACCTTTAGCCGATTTTCTGTGTTGCTAGGAGAGGTGGCAAAGGAAAGAATGGAGTGGCCGATGGCCCTCATGTTGGACGGAAACTGATTAAGCTTCAGCTTGCCGTGCTCCGCCGGGGCCAGGCACGCTCCGTTTCCAGCACCAGCCGATCGATTGACTATAGCAGTAGCTGGACAGGGGCAGCCGCATCGGCCAACCTTCCTGTTCAATCTGCAATCCAGAAGGCAGGGCAAGCAATGCAGAATAACGACCGGATCTCGATAGAATTGGACAGCGTTGGCGTGGCGCATGTGCGTTTCACTCGCGCGGACAAGCTCAACGCGCTCGACCAGGCGCAGTTCGATGCCATCATCGCCGCTGGGCGCACACTTCACAAAATGAAGGGGCTGCGCGTGGTCGTACTTGCGGGAGAGGGGCGGGCATTTTGCGCTGGGCTCGACCTCTCGAATTTCGCGCGCAAGCCAAGCCCTGACGAACCCGATTTGACCGAGCGTTCGCATGGTAATGCCAATCGCGCGCAGCAGGTGGCACTTTTGTGGCGTAAGCTCCCCGTTCCAGTGATCGCCGCCGTGCATGGCGTATGCTTCGGAGGCGGCCTACAGATCGCCAGCGGCGCTGACATCCGCGTTGTCCATCCCGATACCCGTATGTCTATCATGGAGCTCAAGTGGGGCCTAGTTCCTGACATGGGGGGCTATGCCCTGTGGCGCGGGCTAGTGCGCGACGATGTGCTGCGCGATTTGGTCTATACCAATCGCGAATTCACCGGGGCCGAAGCGCAGGAATTTGGCCTCGCCACGCATGTCGATGTGGACCCACTGGCGCGTGCCACCTCGATCGCTAGCGAGATCGCCAACCGCAACCCGCATGCGATCCGCGCGGCCAAGCGGCTTCATGCTGGCATGATTGAGCGCAGCACCGATGCGATCCTGCTTGAGGAAAGCATCGAACAGCACGCGATAATGCGTTCAAAGAACCAGGTCGAAGCGGTAATGGCCGGAATAGAAAAGCGCGCGCCTAGGTTCGAGGACGTCTAATCTTGTTAGCTACGATTATGCGGTCTTCAGCCAAAGAGCGCGACCGACTGGATGCCGTCCAGCACCTGCTTGCCCGCGCTGTTCCACAGCCGCAGCCGTTCCGAAGAATAGCCGTCGTCGGCATGCTGGCTCGCGTTCTCAGAGACCCACCAGCCGCCTTCGGTCGATGGCGTGATGTCGAGGAGATTGAAGCTCCAGTTGATCGAGCTGATCGGGCCCTGTCGCCGCATTGCGCGCAGTGCTCCGGGCGGCAGCACATCGCCCATCAGCACCAGCTCGCTGACAGGATCGAGCCCTGAAACATTTTTCAGGCGCGCCCAGCGGCGCACGACCGGGGCGCCCGGGCCACTGGTATCCTGCGCCCGACGAAGCTCGAAATTGTTCGCAATGAAACCGGGCCCCTTGCCGGTCGGCATCACTTCGCTCTCCTCGGGTGGTGAGGGGAAATCTGCCGGTATTGCAGCGGCGTGCACGGCATTGGCTTCTCGGGGCTCGGCAAAGAGCCAGAATGCGGTCAGCGCCAGTTGGCCCTCGCATCGAATCTCACTGCGAACCTGAGACACGTTGCGGCCCCGTCGCACTATCTCCGCACTCAACTCGACTGTCTCGCCGACCGGGGCCACGAAGCCGATCTGGGCGCTACGCAGGGGCGGCAGGTGGGGAAAGGTGAGAATCGCCTGTGTGTAGGCGATTAGGGCCGATGCGCCGCCATACAGCGTGCGGCCCTGCATCCAGTTGGCCGCGCCGGGGAGGGTAACGATACCCGGTTTGCCGGTAATCGGCTCGATCAATGAGGAAGCACTCATGCCGCTCTCACTGTCGCTTTTGCGCTCCTTCGTCCAGCGTAACGTTACGGAAGGTATCAATGCGATTGCCTTTGGCATCGTGAATCGCTAGTGCGCCGGGTCCCCGTTCGAGAGGGCGGGGCGAGGCCCGATGGCGGAGTGGTTACGCAGAGGACTGCAAATCCTTGCACGCCGGTTCGATTCCGGCTCGGGCCTCCACTTCGTTTTGACGCATGATGGCGTTGCGGCATGTCCGCGGCGCGATTATGGGTCGCAGGCGAGAGTGCCGCTTTAGCTCAGTTGGTAGAGCACATCATTCGTAATGATGGGGCCACTGGTTCGAGTCCAGTAAGCGGCACCACCTATTTTATCACTTTGTATCAATACGTTACGTAATTCTAAGCGAGCGTGGATTGTCCCGACAATTCCGGCGCTTGTGGCCTTGGGTCAGTGGAACCACTCAGCCCAACCGCCTAGACTGACAGCACCTTCTCGTCCCGTTGTTTTGAAGAGTGGCCAAGGCCTATGGCGACCTGTAATCGCAATGGGATTAAATTTTGAAGCCGAATGAATTGCGGTTAGGGCAAGTCAGTGGAGGGATAGATGCGGGTAGCAAAACTAATCATGCTTTTCGTCTGGGTCGTGACCGCAACGCTGCCTTCGCTAGCGCTTGCCGACGGAAGGCAGAACTTTTCATTAGAAAACCGTACTGGCTACAAGATCTCTGAAGTTTATGTTTCACCACGCAAGAAATCCTCATGGGAAGAGGATGTACTGGGTGAAGATGAATTGGCTAACGGAGATACTGTTAACATTCATTTTTCGCGATCTGAAAAATCCTGTTATTGGGATTTAAAAGTCGTCTATGAAGATGGAGACACATCCGAATGGGCAGATTTTAATCTTTGTGAGATTTCGATCATTCGCTTATTCTACGATAGAAAAAAAGGCGAAACCCGAGCCGAGTTTGAGTAGAGTCTAAGAGCCCGTTTGGAAAATAACGGATGAGCGTTTCGGCGTAGCATGTTGCCGCCCATGACCATTTCGTCCCGGCAACTTTATCATCTAGAATTAAGGGAGACCGGCTCAATGCGACTTGATCCGTCAAAAGCAGACCAGCCGCTAACGACCCAATTGTAGACGTTCGAGCCATCGCGACCTACTCCTGAAAGCGGTCATTCTGCTGTCGGATTATTGGAATGCAGCCTCGAGCGTCAGACATTGGGGCGGAAAGCTGTTTTTGGCTCGAACGTCTACAATTGGGTCGTTAGCGCAATAGCGGCTTTACGGTGCTCACTCGACAGAAGCGGACAGTCCGCAATCGGCCCAACGCCAGAAATCTCAGTGATCCACTCGAACGTCCGGTTTCCACTCAGAACCTGCCGGTAATTAGCTCCAAGTGGCATCCTGAAAGCCGACAGGCTGCTTGGTTGCGCCGCCAACCGAATGGCGCCCTGGCGATTTCAACTTTGCGACTTCGCGCTCTGTCTTGAGCCTGGCACTTGCCATTCACCCCACTCCTTATCCCACAACGGACACTGGAAGTCGCAGGACTACGTGGGACCTTCTGACTTCATCTCATATGTCAGATGCTTTGGATTCAGTGGGTTATTTAAGCGCTCTGGACCTTACTGGAACAAAGAGTGGCGGTGCTGCCAATCGGTTGCTAACTGCTCTCCGGTTGGCACAACTCATCCCAGCCACGCAGGCTGGCAGTCAATCCGGGAAGCAGGTTACCCTGGATATGATCCAATCAGGAACCGCAGACCCCGTGAAATGGCTATCCCGTGGAGGCTGTGGTGAGATTCACCAGGTAGTACACTGATGTCTGCGCGACCAAAATTCGATTGGTTTTTGGTGAGAAGTGCGTCGAGTTCTAACACGTTACTTACCATCTTGCGCTTTATACCCGCTATTCGCTCTTCCCGTTCCCCAACATAGGTTGCCAAGTTTCCGGAATATCGGAACGAACTTTCGATTCCTTTTTCAAGGTCATGCAGAAACCGGTGTTTCGCGAACCAGAGCGATGGGCTGAGCGCCAGAATATTGGAGAACGCACCCGGTGCTTGCATCATTGTATTCAAGGCGAACAAACCACCAAGCGAGTGACCATATAGAACCGAAGCTGGTTTATCCGCTTCGTATTTCTCTTCGATCAAAGGACGAACCGTACCCGTCAGGAACCTTCGAAATTCAGCGTCCCCTCCAACATCTTCGGCCGTTTCTGTCCTCTCCTCCGAACCTGTCCAATCTGGATCAGGGGGCGTCAGGTCGTATCGACGATAATCCTTGTCATAGCCTTCCTGCCAGTCCGCATAGTCAATACCGACGACCAGGCAAGGCGGCAATTCCCCGCCCCAGCGCATGAACCGCGTGAGCGATGTAACAAGACCAAATGTGGTGCCGCCATCCAAAACATAGATAGGGACCGGTTTGCGTCCCTTGACAGGTAAGGTAAGCGACGGATCGTCTGGAAATGGCTGGGCGACCTGTATCTTGTATGTGCGGTCACGAGGTCCTTGTAGAAGAAATTCTTCAGAATGCGGGATTGTCGCAGGTGACGCAGGTGATGCCAGGCTTCGACTTGCATCTGAGGCGATTGACTTTCCCGTGCCAACAGTCGCCGCAGCGGCCAGAAAAGATGCAGAGCCGATCAGGTTCCTGCGTGAAAATAACTGCTTCATTGAGTGGCCTCCGAACCGTATCGATTGCCTGATCGGGTAAGTTGCGCTGGCAGGAGGCAATCCCCAAACCAGCGCAATTAGCAGTGTCTTGGCCGTCTAGAAGCCTGTAGTAAGCGACAAACCAATGGTGCGTGGGCGGGATACAACCGCGTAGTTAAAGAAGGGCAGAATGCCTTCAACACCCCGCTTATCGGTAATGTTTTTCGCATAAGCCCGGAGCGTGAACCGGTCGCTTGACAAAGTCGCGTACAGATCAAACGTGTGGTAACCCTCAACCTCGAAGCGGTCCCCCGCATCAAAATCACCCAGCCGGTCATCCACAAATCGCCATGAACCGCCGATGCTGGCGATATAACCGTTACTAAATGCCGGGAAATCATAATTGATTGTTCCGCCATACGTGAGATCTGGCGCATTTGGCATCTTGTCGCCGGCAACGCCGCCAACCGCCGGTGCATCCGAATCCAGCTTAGCGTCGAGTGTGCCGAGATTGAAACTGATCGACAGATCGTCGGTGGGACGGGCTGTCACGGCCATTTCAATGCCCTTGCTGCTGGCTTCACCACCGTTACCGGTATAGGCAAAGCCGCCTACAATCTGACGGATCTGGATGTCCTCCCAGTCGATATAGAAGGCTGTCAGATCAAAGAGGACCCGATTATCAAATAATACCGTTTTCACACCAACCTCGTAGTTGGTGAGTGTGTCAGATCGATATACTGTTTCGGCACCAGCCGCGATAGCTGATGGGGCAAGAGAGTTAGGTCCACCTGGACGGAAGCCTTGAGCAACGCGCCCATATAGCATTGTTGAATCGGATATATGCCAGCGCGGCGTAACCATGAAGGTCGTCGCGTTATCCTTTGACCGAACGTGCGGAAATACTTGTTCGTTATTTGCGTCACATTGGGTGGGAACATTCGCGTCAAAAGTACTACACTGATACAACCCGCCAAATGTCTGGTCGAAGTCGGTTTTGTTGCGGCCATATCGGAGACCGCCAGTCACATCAAAGTTATCGGCAAGGTGAACTGTGACCTCGCCAAAGAATGCTACTTCCCTGTACTTGGAAACCCATTCCGTAGAGAAGATGTTTTCGGCCGTACCTGTGGTAAAGCCACCTCCACCCCAAGTCGGCTCATCTGTACTCACTGTTCCGTCGGCCAGCAAACCCTGCTCGAGAGTTCTCAGGAATGACTCTTCACCGGTCAGGTATACGCCAGCCGCCCACTCCAGAAGTTCGTTGGACTGGCTTCTAATTTTGAATTCCTGGGACCACTTCTTGGTTTTTGTATTCGCCTTGTCGGGGAACGAGACTACACCGGGGAATCCGGAAAACTCTCCCCCTTCTATGCGGGTCCAGTCTCTCGTACTTTCCACCTCGACTTCGTTGTAGGCGGTGGTGGAGATCAAGGCGACAGGACCAAAGTCATATTCGATAGTCCCTGAAAGTAACCTAAAGTCGTTTTTCAGTTCTTCTGGTGCAAATCGCTCTTGTTCAAAATCGCCGTATATCGGATCAAGTGTCGCTGGATCAATTTCAACAGTTGACGTCCCGCCGGCATCTACGTTTTGAAACATCGCAACTGCCTTGATGGTCAGCTTGTCGGATGGTTCAGCGCGAAACGCCAATCGCGCGCCCGTGCTCTTGACCTCGTTTACCCCATCTTCACCAGTGGCCACGTTATTGATGTAGCCCCCCTCAAGGCGGCTAAAGGCACTCAGGCGAAAAGCCGCTTGGTCACTAACAGGCACGTTAACCGCGGCTTCAATGCCATAACCGGTTTCGCCGTGACTTACGTTGTTGAGATCAAGGCGGGCATCAAACGTAGTTTCCAATGTGCTGGGAGATTTTGTCACATATTTCAGCAGCCCGCCTAGCGAGTTGGCGCCGTATTGTGTGCCCTGTGGCCCGCGCAGGACTTCAATGCGCTCAAGATCAAACGTATTCAGATCCGGTTTGAGCCTCGAACCAACGGCAAGAGCAGTAGACGAACCGACTGTAACGTCATCAATATAGGTTGCTACGGTCGCCACCTGGGAAAATGTCGACGTGCTGACGCCTCGCAAGATGAGCTGCCTGTTGGATGGGCCGTCACCCGTAAAATTGATGTTTGGAATTTGCCCAACGAAATCATTGAGACTGGAAGCGCTCAGGTCTAATAATTGACCTTCACCGATTGCGGTAACAGAGGACGCAACATCCCTCAGTCTCTCGTCCCGGCGGGAGGCCGTAACGATAATCTCTCCCGCGGAAACCGTATCTTCGTCGAGCTGGGCAGACGAAGACGACGAGGTGGGGGCAGTGGCTAGCTCGTCGCGCACGATGGCAAAGGCACCTGAACCGTCGCGCCTCGCCTTGAACCCTGTTCCCGCGAGAATGCGAGCAAGAGCCTCGTCCGCGGTCATCGAGCCTTTTACGCCTGGCGACCTTACACCCCGCACCTCTTCAGAGCGGTAAATCACCTGGCTCCCGGTCCTCTTTGCAAAGGTGTCAAGCGCAGCCTTGAGGCTACCCGCCGAGATCTGGTATTCTGCGGCTTGAGCGTAGGTTGGCGTTGCCATTGCAACGATGCAAACCCCGGTTGCGAGTGCGGTAGCTAAGTTCCTCATGTGTACCCCCGTATGTATGCGCGATTTTCGCGCGTTATGGGGTGAGACAGTTAGCAAGAAAAAACCCGTAACAATCTATTCACTAATTGTGACCGTCGTGCCGACATCTGTCACTTGAAACCCGTATGCATCGCGCAGGAGCCGCAAGAAACCCTCGGAGTTGTCGGACCGGAAAGTGCCACCGATCATGACATTCGCCACCTGGGGATCCTCGATGACAATTTGCCTCTCACTGTACCTGTTGAATTCTGAAACCACCTGTGAAAGCGGTGCCTTGTCAAACGCCAACATGCCTTCTCGCCAGGCCAGCGACCTTTCCACGCGGTCATCGGACCCGCGAATAAGCAAGGTGCTGCTCGACTCGGATATTGCCGTCCCACCGCCAGAGACGATCGCTGCCCCCCCAACCGTGTTTGGATTCGCGCTCTCGACTTGGACCCGGCCCTCGAGGACCGAGACCTTCACCACCCCTTCATCCAGCCGGACTGAGAACTTCGTGCCGAGGACCGTGATCTTGCGGTCTCCGGCATGGACGATGAACGGTTGGCCTTCCCGGTGTCTTACCTGGAAGAACGCCTCGCCTTGATCGAGCCAAACCTCGCGACGCTCACTCGTTATCGAGGTACGGACTGCACTAGATGTATTGAGCTCGATCGTGCTTCCGTCGGCCAGTTGGACGTTCTCTTGCTTGCCAACCGGTGTATCGAACAAGGCGAGGTCATTGGATGCCTGGCTGGTGTTGGGCCCGGCAAGCATGGAGCCAAGAAACGCGACGCTCCCAATCGATGACGCGATTGCCAGCCCGGCGATTGGCTTCCAGAACCGACGAACTTTCTTGCGCCAAGATGGGACGAGGTCCGACACGTCGAGGCCGAGCGACTTGATCCTGTCTACTTCTCTCCAGCCGTGCTCGAGGCGCCAAAACGCGGCCTTGTGCTCCCAGCTCTCGTCGAGCCAGGTAGCGAACTCGTCTTGCTGAAGGTCCGTCCAGCCGGGCTCTTCTCGGCGCATGAGCCACTCGGCTGCTGCTTGTTCGATTTGCTGGGCGGTGGTCATCTCGACTGCCTCCCTTTTGCATTGGTTTGGCCCAATTCACGCCGAACCCTTCCGGAACCGCCGAGCATGTAATCAGCCAGGGCGCGCATTCCCAGCGTCAACTGCCTCTCGACGGTATGCGTCGTCACTCCGAGGTGGTCGGCGGTCTCTTTCGTCGAGTAGCCTTCGACCTTCCTCAAGTGCACGACCTGAGCGCATCGCGCAGGCAACTGGCGGATGCCCTTGAGGGCGCGGCGCAACTCATCCCGTGCCAGCAAATGCCGGTCGAGGTCGTCGATCTCGAATTCTTGTCCGAGGGCATCTATGTCCGCAGCGAGTTCGAATGAAACCACGTGGTCACGCCGAGAACGGTTTTTTAGGTTATTGCGCGCGATCGCAAAGATATAGGCCGACGTGTTGGTCGGAACCTCGCGATGTGCTCCCTTGAGAGCTGCTGCGTATACTTCCTGACGAATATCCACGACATCATCGATCCGTGAGTAGTTGCGACGAATGAAGCGCGTCAAGGGGCGCTCGAGAGGCAAGACCTCTCTACAGAACCAATCACGCAGTTCTCCGTCGTCGACCAATCTCGGCTACCGCCTCCAGGTAAAAACTCTCAGTGCAAGACAATGACAAGTCAATCTATCAAACCCGTAACATTGGAAGCAATTTTGACCGGCCCCCACCGAGTGGTCCGTGTTGTTTGTTAGTGCATAATTGCCTCCTGCGCCATGGGTGGCCGTAGGTGGAGCGAAGCGGAACCGGAGGGCAAAGCCGGGCCTGGTATGGCCGGAGACAGATCGCGAATTGCCGCGGCGATTGGGATAGGGGCTGAATAGTGCCCACACTTCGGAGGCTTAAAGAACACCCCTGATAACAGAGACCAGTGTCGGGGGTGGCTGGCGGAGACGGAGGTGGCAAGTAGGCGGATGCAACCAGTTGTGGTTTAACGGAAATACGAGGCGTTTCGAGGACTATTTACCACAATTGTTCCCCGACCTCGCTAAACCGCGATTTGAGCCACTGACTTTGAGTACTCTAGGCTCAGTGTCACGAATTTTGGAAACGTATAATATGTCCCGTGCGGGAAAGCGCGTCTTTCAAAGTCGCCTTTTGAATGGCGAATGTCCCTTTCGGGAAAAATATCTTGAATTTGATCGACTATCTGCATAGATTTCCCGAACGGGAAAGGAGGTGCTCATGCTCGATGTTGCCGCTATCGGCCAAATCATTCGCGAAGAACGCAAGGAGCTGGGTCTGCGACAGGACGAGTTGGCTGCTGCAAGCGGCGTCGGCTTGCGCTTCCTCGTTGAACTGGAGCGAGGGAAGGTAACCGTCCAGATGGGCAAAGTGCTCGATGTTCTCGCCGCTCTCGGTTGTGAACTGCAGATCAAGCTGCCTGACGGGATCGTGATTGCAGGTCGAGCAGACGCGTCCGAAAAGGATGAGTCGAAGTGACGCTGCCAATTCTGGATACGCTGGTGGTGTGGTGGGACGAACGCCAGGCAGGCGAACTCTCGATCGACAAGGGTGGCGCGATGCATTTCGCATATGCGCCTGATTGGCTGGCTGACGAAACAACCCCGGCACTTTCCCATGCAATGCCCAAGCAGCAAGAGCCATTTAAAGACCATGCTTGCAAAGCAGTCTTTGGCGGACTCCTACCCGAGGAAACCCAGCGTACCGCTATCGGTCGGGCACTTGGAGTTTCGCCCGACAATCCGTTTCGGCTGCTTGAGACCTTGGGCGGAGATGTTGCCGGTGCTCTAGCCTTCCTGCCCAAAGACGAAGAGCCGCTTCGAGATTACTCCAAGACCGCTCCAGAACCACTCCAAGAGGGCGAGCTAGCGAAACTGCTCGATCGGTTGCCAGCTGTTCCCATGCTGGCAGGCGAGGGCGGAGCGAGGCTCAGCCTTGCAGGCGCACAAAGCAAACTGCCGGTGCTGCTCACTGCGGACGGTGGCATTGCGATCCCTCGCCCTGGAGAACCATCCACGCATCTGATCAAGCCTGAACCGGATCGCTTTGCTGGATTGGCTGCGAATGAGGCCTTCTGCCTCGCACTGGCGCGCGCCGTGGGCATTGATGCTGCCACTGCAGAGTGGCGCGAGGTGGCGGGCAAGCCGTTGCTGCTGGTCGAACGCTATGACAGGATGTCAGTCGAGGGAAAAACGAAACGCCTGCATCAGGAAGACTTTGCTCAGGCACTTAGCGTCCCCTCAAACCGCAAATACGCGGCGGAGGGCGGGCCGACTTTTCGCGATAGCTTCGCTCTGTTGCGCAATGCCGCGACGCGGCCAGCGCGCGAGGTGTTGAAGCTCGCCGACGCCGCGATCTTCAATCTCATCATCGGCAACGCCGATGCCCACGCAAAGAACTACAGTCTGCTGCGCCGGGAAAACGGCGAGGTGGTGCTTGCCCCGCTTTACGACCTTGTCGCCACGCACATGTGGAAGGAGCTCTCCCCCAAGCTCGCAATGCGATTTGGCCGCGCGGCGACCCTCGAAGAATTTGACAGGGAAAGCGTGGCGAGGTTCGCGGACGAGGCAGGGCTAGGTGCCCCATACATTCGACGCCGAGTAAGTGACCTTGCTGAAGCGGTGACGGAAGAGATTGAGAAGGGCATCGAGGTGCCCGGCAATCCGCCTGAGGATGCTGTCGCGCCAATTGCCGAAGCATTATCGGCCCGCGCCAGCATTGCTGCGCTAAAGCTTTTGGAAGCCTGAGTGTTAGAATTGATTGCACCAAACCAACCGTTGATCATCACAATGGGCAAGATCGATGGCAGATTTGGTCAATTGCATTCTTGCTAGATACTTCTTTATCAAGTCAAACGAGCGCAAAATCAGATCGCAGGGGCAATCATGACAACCTCATTTCAGACTAATCCTTACAAGCTCAGCGATCTCATGCGTGAATGCGATGAGGGCAAACTCCAGCTGCCAGATTTTCAGAGGGGCTGGGTCTGGGATCAGGATCGCATCACAGATCTCTTGGCGTCAATTTCTGAGGGCTTCCCTGTGGGGGCGCTCATGACTTTGGATGCATCGGGAGAGGTTTCGTTTGCGGTACGTCCGGTAGAAGGAGCGCCGTCACCGGCCAAAGAGATCGAGGCCTACTTACTCGACGGTCAGCAGCGTATGACCTCACTTTACCAGTCGACCTATACAACTGTTCCCGTCTCCACACAGACGGTCAAAAAACGACCAATCAAATTGCACTTCTACTTCGATATTCGCGCGGCGCTGGACCCGGATGTCCCGCGTAGTGAAGCCATCGTGCCCGTTCCCGAAGATCGGATCATTC
>JALRKY010000058.1 GCA_023260985.1 Altererythrobacter sp.
CCTGCGGCGGATTGATCACGGCGTCGAACTGCTTGATCCCGAACATGCCGAGGTTCGACAGGCTGGCAGTGCCGCCCTGGTATTCGTGCGGCATCAGTTTGCCTTCGCGTGCCTTGTCGGCGAGCGCTTTCATCTCGGTGCTGATCTGGGCGACGCCCTTGGCGGCGGCATCGACGATGATCGGCGTGATCAGGCCCGAGGGTGCGGCCACGGCAACCGAGATGTCGGCGCGGCTGTACTTGCGCAGTTCGTCCCCAGCGAAGCTGACGTTGCACTTCGGCACGCGGATCAGCGCCTTCGCCAGCGCCTTGATCAAAAGATCATTGACGGAGAGCTTTACACCATCCGCTTCAAGTGCCTTGTTAAGTTCGCTGCGCAGTTTCAGCAGCGCATCCAAACGCACATCGACGGTAAGATAGATGTGCGGAATGGTCTGCTTCGCCTCGGTCAGGCGGCGCGCGATCGTTTTCCGGACATTGTTCAGTTTTTCGGCTTCATAGGGGATGCCGAAGTCAGGCACCGCGGCCTGGCCGGTTTGCGGCGCTGCGCTCGGCGCAGCAGCAGGAGCCGCCCCCGATTGTGCCGCTTCGACGTCAGCCTTCACGATCCGGCCATTGGGGCCACTGCCCTTGACCGCCTTAAGGTCCAGACCCTTTTGCTCGGCAATCCGCTTGGCCAGCGGCGAAGCGATCACGCGGTCTCCCTGCTTTGCTGCCATGACAGGGCTGGTCACCGGAGCCGGAGCTGGCGTAGCCGCTGCGACTGGCTTCACCTGCACAGGCTTGACCGCAGCTGCCTTAGGCGCTGGTTTCGCTGAAGAATCCTCGTCATCGCTGGCCAGAACCGCGATCACCGTGCCCACCTTTACGCCCTCGGTTCCTTCTGGAACGGAGATCGAAACGATGGTCCCTTCGTCGACCGCTTCGAATTCCATCGTCGCCTTGTCGGTTTCGATCTCGGCCATGATGTCACCGGCAGAGACCGTGTCTCCAGCCTTGACCAGCCATTTGGCCAGGGTGCCTTCCTCCATGGTCGGAGAGAGTGCGGGCATCTTGATTTCGATGGGCATGGGTTGCCTTTTGATCCTCGCTGGGGAGTGCGTTGTCGCTACGTCCTTGGCCAGAAAACGGCAAAACGGCAAGATGCTTGCGCAGAATACGTTTGTATCGGATACCGGCAATCAGGGGGACCCCGGATGCGCGTATACCTGGTGATCATGGACGAAACCGAAGAAGCCAGCACCGCGCTGCGCTTTGCCGCAAGCCGCGCCATGCGTACTGGAGGCCAAGTTCATTTGCTTGCTCTGGTTCCACGACAGCAATTCGTTGCCTTTGGCGGCATTCAGGCGACCATTGAGGAAGAAGCGCGCGCCCGCGCTGAAGCACTGGTCACTTCTGCCGCAGGTAGCCTGTTGAGTGATGGAATGGCGGCGCCAGCCATTGCCGTGCGCCAGGGCGAAGGCGTAGCGGTGATCCGCGAATACCTTTCTGAGCATCCCGAAGTTTCGGCGCTCGTACTGGGCGCGGCGGCGAATGGCGGCCCGGGGCCGCTGGTAAGTCACTTTGCCGGGGCATCGGGACAACTTCCCTGCCCTGTCTATGTGATTCCGGGCGGGCTTAGCACAGAAGACCTTGCCCGGCTTAGCTGACTGACTTTAGCGCCGTTTGCCTTGGTGGCGAACATTGCCGGGCCGCCCGCGTTTTCCGGCAAAATGCTTGCCCTTCTTCTTGAGTGGTAAAGGACGCCCGCGCGGTTCGATCTGACCTACAGAGCTCTCCGGCTCAAACTTCAGGGCACCGGTCAGCGGATTGGCCTCGGCCAGTCGCAAACGCAGGATCATGCCCAGCGTGTAACGCTCGCCGCTTTGCTCGCCTTCCAGCGCCTGGGCCTTCTCATCATAG
Source organism: Altererythrobacter sp. (assembly GCA_023260985.1). GTDB lineage: Bacteria > Pseudomonadota > Alphaproteobacteria > Sphingomonadales > Sphingomonadaceae > Erythrobacter. The sequence goes on from JALRKY010000058.1 coordinate 1,902, forward strand.
AAGAAGCGCTCATCACCCAGCACGGACACGGGTACAAGCCCGTCACCACCAAGACCAATGATCGTGGCAAAAACCCCAAAGCGCTGAACCCCGGTAACCCGGCAATCGAACACTTCGCCCACCCGCGAGGAAAGCCAGGCCGCAACATAGCGGTCGATCGTCTCGCGCTCGGCCTCCATCGCGCGGCGCTCGGCCTGGCTGATGGCGTCGCTCACTTGTTGCAGGCTGGCCCGGTCGCGGTCCGAAAGGCCGGTACTTTCGGGGAAGTTACCCTTCGGCTTGGGCTGCTCGAGCTTATAGGCATCGACGAGCGCGCGATGGACCAAAAGGTCGGCATAGCGGCGGATCGGCGACGTGAAGTGCGCGTAGCTGCCCAGGGCCAGCCCGAAGTGCCCGACATTGACCGGCCCGTAATAGGCCTGCATCTGGCTGCGCAGCACCGCTTCCATTACCTGCACCTTCTCGGCCTCGTCGTTCACATCCTTGAGCATGTGATTGAATAGCGAGGGCGTGATCACCTGGCCCGGCGAGAGCTTGCGCCCAAAGGTCGCCAGATAATCGCGCAGGGCGATCAGCTTTTCGCGGCCCGGCGCTTCATGCAGGCGGTAGACGACCGGCGCGGTCTTGGTCTCGAGCGCGCGCGCCGCGGCGACATTGGCCGCGATCATGAAATCCTCGACCACGCGGTGTGCATCAAGCCGCTCGCGGATTGCGATCTCGGCGATCTGGCCCTTCTCGTCGAGCACCACGCGGCGCTCGGGCAATTCCAACTCGAGCGGGTCGCGCGCATGCCTCGCCCGTTCGAGCGAGCGCCAGCATGCCCACAAGTTCTGCAAGTGCTCGGGCGCGTCGCCGCTGTCGATTGCGGCCTGCGCCGCTTCGTAAGCGATGTTGTGCGAGATACGCACCAAGGCGCGGGTGAAGCGGAAATTGGTGATATTGCCGTGTTCGTCCACGCGCAAGTGGCAGGCTATGGCAGCCCGGTCTTCGCCCTCGCGCAGCGAGCAGACGCCGGCGCTGAGCACTTCGGGCAGCATCGGCACGACGCGGTCGGGGAAATAGACCGAATTGCCGCGTTTGCGGGCTTCGCGGTCGAGCGCGCTGCCTGCGCGAACGTAGAAGCTGACATCGGCAATCGCGACAATGGCGTTGAAGCCGCCCTGCCCGTCCGGCTCTGCCCAGATCGCATCGTCATGGTCGCGCGCATCGGCGGGGTCGATCGCGACGATCGGCAAGTGCTGAAGGTCTTCGCGCCGATCGACGCTCAGCGGCAGTTCGACGGCCTTTTCGGCTTCGCGCAGTGCCTGCTCCGGAAAGATGTGCGAGATGCCGTGCTTGGAGATGGCGATCAGGCTGAAACTGCGCGGCGCCAGTGGATCGCCGACCACTTCGATCACTTTCAATCCGGCTCGGTCGGAACGGCCGGCGCGCTCGGCAATCACCAGCTGGCCTTCCTCCGCTTCGCCGAGGTCGGAGATGGGAGATGAATTGCGGATGCGCTTGTCGACCGGCGCGAGCCAGGCCTTGCCGCTGCCATCGATCTCCACCACGCCCAGGAGCCCTTCGGTGCGGGCGGGCAGCTTTTTCATCGGATGTGCGATCCAGCCCCGATCTGTCTCTTCTGTCCGCGCTAGCACACGGTCGCCACGCTTCAGAGCGGCAACTTGCTTGCCACCCCTCCTGCGGACCTCGCGCATGGCGAGCCTGGGTGGTTCGCCCGGGGCCTCTGGCCACCAATTGTCGGGAATGGCGACCGCTTCACCATCCTCGATCTCGACTACGCGCAGTACAGTGACCTTGGGAACGCCGCCCATGCGGTGATAGGCTGTCCGCTTGCCGTCGATCATGCCCTCTTCGGACATGTCCTTGAGCAGCCGCTTGAGCGCGATCTTTTCCTGCCCCTTCAGACCGAACGCCTTGGCGATCTCGCGCTTGCCGACCGGTGTGTCGGACGTCTGGAGAAACTCGAGAACCTGTTCCTTGCTGGGAAAACCTTGCTTTTGTCGCTTCTGCGCCATCAAAAATCCGTTCGGGCTGAGCCTGTCGAAGCCCTGCACTTCTTTTGGCCAGATTTCAAAAGTGAAATACGGCCCCTCGACAAGCTCAGGGCGAACGGTGCGGGGATCAATATGCCCGCGCGACGAGGATGCGCTCGACCGCCGGTTCGCCCGTGAAGATGCAGGCGCCGTCTGCCGGTGCAGCATCGCGCGGTACGTTCCGGATGGTCAGCCTCATCCCCTTGAGCGTTTCGACGACCTTATCGAGCGCAGCGCCGTTCGGTTTTGACCACTGCACTTCGACCCAGCCCGGAAACTTCGCCGAGCCCGAGAAGAATGCCTGAACCTCTGCCAGCGAGTTCACCCCGCGATTGATGTTCGCATCGCGCCGTTCGCGCGCTTCATCGAAAAGCGATTGCTGGATGTCGGTGAGCAAGATGCCGATCGCGCCGATCGCGTCCTTGCGGGCGATGAAGGCAAAGGCAGGCTTGCCATTGTCAGGGTTCCACAGCCGGTCGCGGCGGATCTGTGCCAACTTGCCTTCGGCCATGTCGCGCGGACCCACCTCGATGATCACCGGCGCGCCCTTGCGCACCCAGTCCCAGCGCTTGCCCGCCGCCTTGCCCGGCGACTTGTCGAGCAACACGCGTACAGGCTCGCCCATCGCGCTTTGCGATGCAAGCCCGGCGCGCAGTTCCTCGCAATAGGCCATCAGCGCTTCGTCTTCGGGAGTTTCGCGAAGCATCGGCAGGATAACAACCTGGTGCGGCGCGATGCGCGGCGGCACACGCAGCCCGTCATCGTCGCCATGGGTCATGATCACGCCGCCAATCATGCGAGTGGAAACGCCCCAGCTGGTGGTGTGGCAATATTGCTCGGTACCTTCGCGGTCCTGGTATTTGATACCGGCGGCATGGGCAAAATTGGTGCCGAGATAATGACTGGTGCCAGCTTGCAGCGCCTTGCCGTCCTGCATCATGGCCTCGATAGACCATGTCTCGACCGCGCCGGGGAAACGCTCATTCTCGGGCTTCTCGCCAGCGATTACCGGAAGCGCGAGGTCTTCCTCGGCGCAGGCGCGATACATTTCGAGCGCGCGGTACGTTTCGGCCAGAGCGTCCGCGCGATCAGCATGCGCGGTATGTCCTTCCTGCCACAGGAATTCGGTGGTGCGCAGAAACATGCGCGTGCGCATTTCCCAGCGCACGACATTTGCCCATTGGTTGGTCAGCAGCGGGAGGTCGCGCCAGCTCTGCACCCAACGCGCCATGGCGTCACCGATGATCGTTTCCGATGTCGGGCGAACAACCAACGGCTCCTCTAGCTTGGCCTCAGGGTCGGGGATCAACCCGCCCTTCCCGTCCGAGATCAGGCGGTGATGGGTGACGACCGCCATTTCCTTCGCAAAGCCTTCGACGTGCTCGGCTTCGCGCTCGAAATTCCGCAGCGGAATGAAGATCGGGAAATAGCAGTTCTGCACCCCCGCCGCCTTGATGCGATCATCCATCAGGCGCTGGATGCGTTCCCAGATGCCATAACCCCACGGCTTGATCACCATGCAGCCGCGCACACCCGATTCCTCAGCCATATCTGCGGCGGTGTTGATTTCCTGATACCAGGCGGCGAAATCGTCCTCGCGCTTGATGTTAAGGGCGTGGCGGATCTGGGACACGGGGATACTTTCTGTAATGGATATTGACCGGACGGCGGCTGTCGCACTTTGCTCTATTTGCTCAGCTCGTCCAGCTTCTTCTGCATCTCGGCCATCTGCTTGCGCAGCGACGCAATTTCGTCGCTCGAACCGGCCGCGGGCTTCTCGCTGCGCTTGGCAGTGCCGGGCATCAGTACATCGGTGGCTGCGCGCATCACGGCCATGTTTGTCTCATGAATTTTGGCGAAGGGCGTGTTGCTGATGCCCTTTTCGAAGGCTTCGCGGATCTTGCCCTGGTTCTCACGGAAATTGGCCATCGCCGCATCGAGATAGCTGGGCATCATGGCCTGCATCGAATTGCCATACATGCTGATCAGCTCGCGCAGGAAGCTGACGGGCAGCATCTGCTCTCCGCTCGATTCCTCGTCCATGATGATCTGAGTCAGGATCGAATGGGTGAGGTCTTCACCCGTCTTCGCATCTAGCACCTGGAATTCGACATTGTCGCGCACCATCGCGGCAAGGTCTTCCAGCGTGATGTAGCTCGAAGTGTTGGTGTTGTAGAGTCGCCGATTGGCATATTTCTTGACGATGACGGTGTCGCCTTCGCCTGCATTCTTCTTGGCCATGTGATGCAATCCTGTGCGTCCGCTGCTGGGGCCTTAGCACTTGCACAATGTGCAGCGCAACATGGCGCTAGCCGCTTTTCAGGCGCCGTCCCAGAACGGTGAGCAATTCATACTGCGACAGGCCGGTATGCTGCGCAGCGTCTGGCAATCGATAGGGCAATTGCACCCAATCGCCTTCCGACAATTCGGGCACGGCCGCAAGGTCGATCACCACCATGTCCATCGACACTTTGCCGATTATCGGAAGCGCATGCTCGCCATGCTGCAGCGCGCCTGAATTTCCCCAGCAGCGCAGAATTCCGTCTGCATATCCGATCGAGACAACGCCCACTCGCATGTCCTGAGCAGCAGTGAAGGTGGCGTTGTATCCCACCGTATCGCCCGGCGCGACGCTGCGGGTCTGGATGATGGATGCCTCGGGATATGCCACCTGACGGATGGCATTTTCCAGCTCACCACGCGGCACACCGCCATAAAGAGCCAGTCCCGGGCGGGTCATGTCAAAATGGTAATCCGGCCCAAGCGCGATCCCGGCGCTATTGGCCAGGCTGGCGCGCTTATGCGCAATCATCGGCAGCACTTCGCGGAATGCCCCAAGCTGCCAAGCATTCAACGCGCTGTCTTCATCTGACGAGGCAAGGTGCGACATCAGAACGCGTACCTCGAGCTGCGCAACCAGCGGATCGCCCGCCTCGCTCAGCGAAATCCCGAGCCGGTTGATCCCGCTATCTACCATCAAATCGCAGGTTCCACCGCCGCTATCGAGCCACTGCTTCGCCTGGTGCAGCGAATTGATGACGGGCACTGCGCCACTAGCCCTCGCGTAATCCGCGTCGGCGCAATTGGCTGGACCATGCAGCACAGCGATGCTGCGCGGATCGACGTGACGCCCGACGGACGCGACTTCGCTCCAATGCGCTACTAAGAATTCCTTCGCTCCAGCGTCTCGCAATACAGGCAAGCAGGCGTCCACCCCAAGGCCGTAGCAATCGGCCTTCACCGCCGCTCCGGCGCTTGCATTGCCTGACAGGCGATCAAGCGCGCGCCAGTTATTAGCCAGCGCGTCCCGGTCGATAGTCAGCCGCAAGCTGGGCGGCGGCAGGTCGTTCATAACAACCTCATGGAAGAACTGGTGAGGCTGGCGGATCCTCTACGCTTTCTTCAAAATCGCGCGGCGGCCCGTCTGGGATGCCCCACCATGCAACCAGCAAGCCGAAAGCCATTACCACCCAACAGTACCACAGACCGGCATAAGCGTTACCTGTGATCGCCACAACATAACCGGCAATCAGCGGCAGGAAGCCACCAAGGTAGCCAGCGCCGATATGATAGGGGATCGACATCGAGCTGTAGCGAATGCGCGCCGGGAACATCTCAGCCAACAGCGCGGCGACAGACCCGTAAGTCAGCGCCGAAAGCATACCGAGCGCGCACAACAACGAGACAATCCCGACGAGATTGGCGAACGGAGGGCTTTGCTTCGAGAAGTCATACCCGCGAGCTTCCAATGCAGACTGAAGTGCCGCCTTGCGCCCTTCGTCGTCCGACACGTCGACATCCACCGGGCTTTGTCCGATTGTGACCCATGGCTCGCCGCCGGGCTCGCTGACGGTATAACTTACGCCAAGCGACGTAAGGTCGGCCAGCACTCGACCACATTGGGTTTCCTGCTTGCTGGCGAATGGATTGAAGGTGCATCCTTCGCCGGTAACTGCAACAGGCGTTGTGCGCACACTTTCGCCCAGTCCGGGATTGCTCAGTGAGCCGAGGCCCCAGAAGATCGGAAAGAGGAACACCAACGTGGCAATTGCGCCAATGATGATCGGCTTCTTGCGCCCGACCCGGTCAGACCACTTTCCGACGAAAATATAGAAGCTCATCGAGATCAGGCCCGCGACAAGCATCAGTATCTCGGTCACCTTTTCGTCGACCCGCATCGGGCCGCGCAGGAACGAGAGGCCATAGAAGAAAGCGGTGTACCAGATCACCGTCAAAACGCCGGCAATGCCAAACAGGGCAACGAAGATGCGCTTCTTGTTCCCCGGATAGGTGAAGCTCTCGACGAAAGGGTTACCAGCGGTTTCACCCGCCGCTTTCATCGCCTGGAACACGGGGCTCTCTGACAGCTTCATTCGCATCCACAATGAAATGCCGAGCAGGATTATCGAGAGTAGAAACGGCACCCGCCAGCCCCACTCGGCAAACTCGTCTTCAGGGATCAATGCGCGGCAAAGGAGCACAACCAGGATCGACAGCACAAAGCCGCCCACAACGCTGGCCTGAATAAAGCTGGTATAGAAACCGCGCTTCTCAGGAGGAGCGTGCTCGGCCACGTAAATCGCCGCCCCGCCATATTCCCCACCAAGCGCCAGGCCTTGAAGGATGCGCAAGCCGATAACGATCAGCGGCGCCGCAATTCCGATACTGGCCGCACCTGGGATCAGCCCGACCCCTGCGGTTGCGATGCCCATCAATGTTACTGTGACCAGGAAGGTATATTTTCGACCCAGCTTATCACCGAGAAAGCCGAACAGGATCGCTCCCAGCGGACGAAAGCCGAAACCAACCGCAAATCCGGCCCATACGAGCAATAATTCGAGCGTCTCGTTATCGCTCGGGAAGAAGGCCGCTCCGATTAGCGCTGCAAGCGTGCCGTAGATGAAGAAGTCGTACCACTCAAAAACTGTGCCGGCGGAACTCGCGGCAATCACTAGCCGGATTTCCTTTTCGCTCGGCTCTCGAACAGCCGGTTTGGCGACCTCTGACATGGTTTTCACGCTCTCCCCATTGCGATGTGGCTTGGCTCTAGCGTGAGTCCCCGGCCTTGCAAAGCGCGTCCACAGCGGCCTTCCACGGCAGCAGCAAGGCGCCATGCCTGCCCGGATGCGCGCGCGCTGCGTCGAGCGCCGAGAAGCCCGGCCATTGCGGCGCGGATGCGTCGGAGGCTTCGAGCCAGTTCTCTATCTTTTCGAGCGCTGTAGCGATTTCGTCCGCGTTCTTTCGGTGGGCCTCGCGGGCGAAAATCGTCGCCGCCGCCTGCCCTACCGCACAAGCCGTGACCGCCAGTCCTACCTTCGCGATCCTTCCCTGGTCGTCCTGCTCGATACCGATCCTGATGCTACTGCCGCAGGTGCGCGATCGCGCCTCGCCAGCTAGCACCCAATCACCCTTCAATGGAAAAGCTGAAAGCTCCGTCGCCAGCGAGAGCAGTTCGTTTGTGTAAAGCTTGCCCGCAGTGCCGGCGGTCATTCCATCGCTTCCGCTTCGCTCTTAAAGCGTTCACGACGTTCGGAAATGGTTTCGACCAGCGCACGCGAACTGGTATCGACGACATTATAGGTGCGCGCGGTCGTAATCCAGTCCGGTCGGCCCTTGTAGCCCCAGACCGTATCGAACCCGAGCACAAGCAGGGAAAAAGCGAAAACCATGATCAGCCCGCCCTTGAGCACCCCGAAGCCGAAACCCAGCACACGGTCGATCGGTCCAATGATCGAGCCACGCGACGCCTCGCCTACATTGTTGGCGATGACCTTCATCACCGCATAGGGGATCAGCAGCAGCAAGGCGAAGGCAAGCAGCGATTTCGCAGGCTCGGTATCGAGAACCTCGCTCAATTGCTCGGTCAGCGGCGTGTGAAGGTAATAGATCGCAAAGGCTGCCAGGAACCAGGCTGCCAGCGAGAGCACCTCCTGCACCAGTCCACGCATGAAGCCGCCGATGGCCGCCACGCCGACCACGATCGCCACGATGGTGTCGAAACCGTTCATGCGCCAGGGATTATGGGTTTGCCATCACTCGGTCAACGAGCTTCGCGACTTGTCCCGTACCGCAGTAATCGAGCTTCGCCGAACCGTTCGCGACATCGGACGGTCCGAAAGCCATGCCGAAGCCGAGTTTCTCGGCTTCACGCAGCCGCAAGGATGCATGCGCCACAGGGCGAATCTCCCCAGCCAATGATATTTCGCCGAACCATACCGAGCGATCGGGCAGTGGCCGGTCGGCCAGCGCCGAAACGAGTGCCGCTGCCACTGCAAGGTCGGCCGCGGGATCTGACAGGCGATAGCCACCGGCAATATTGAGATAGACTTCGGCGGAGCTGAAATTGAGCCCGCAGCGCGATTCCAGCACGGCCAGCAGCATCGCAAGTCGGCTGCTGTCCCAGCCAACTACCGCGCGGCGCGGAGTTGCCCCCGATTGCAGCCGCACGATCAGCGCCTGTATCTCGACGAGCACGGGCCGCGTTCCTTCCAGCGCGGGGAAAACCGCGCTCCCGGCCAAGGGCTGGTCGCGACCGGAAAGGAACAACATCGAAGGGTTGCTAACCTCTTCCAGCCCTTCGCTCACCATCGAGAACACGCCGATTTCGTCGACCGCGCCGAAGCGATTCTTGAGCGCGCGCAGGATCCGATACTGGTGGCTCCGCTCGCCTTCGAAACTCATCACCACATCGACCATGTGTTCCAGCACGCGAGGGCCGGCGATCGACCCGTCCTTGGTGACATGGCCGACCAGCACCAGCGCGACACCATTTTCCTTGGCATAGCGGATCAGTTCAAAAGCGCAGCCGCGCACTTGGCTGACGGTTCCCGGCGCGCCTTCGATTGTGTCCGAATACATCGTCTGGATCGAATCGATCACCAGCAGTGCGGGCGGCTCCATTTGCCCTAGCGTGGTCAGGATATCGCGAACCGAGGTTTCCGCTGCGAGCCGGAGCGGCGCATCGGCCAGGCCAAGGCGTGCGGCACGCATGCGGACCTGCCCCGCAGCTTCCTCGCCGCTGACATAGACCACCGGCGCCCCGCTTCGGGCGATAGTTGCGGCCGTCTGGAGAAGTAGGGTTGATTTGCCGATGCCTGGATCGCCGCCCATCAGCACGGCGGAGCCCGGAACCAGTCCGCCGCCCAGAGCGCGGTCGAATTCGGTAAGGCCCGTGGCGCGCCTTATCGGCAGTTCGGATGGTGAGTTGAGTTCGACGAACTCGACCGCGCCCCCCCCGCGCGACAGATCGTGCTTCTGCGAGAAAGCCGTCGCGGGCACGTCTTCCACCAGCGTGTTCCACTCGGCACAGTCGGAGCATTGACCCTGCCAGCGGGGGGACACACCGCCGCAAGCCTGGCAAACATAGCGCTTCTTGGTCTTGACCATTCGCGCTCGATAAACAGAACATAGATAGAACGCAATTGCCTTCGCGCGATATCCCCGCCATCAAGGCGTCATGCACCAGAAGGAACTCCGGATTGCCCTGGTCTGCTATGGCGGCGTCAGTCTAGCTGTCTACATGCACGGCGTAACCAAGGAGTTGTGGCATCTCGCTCGCGCGAGCCGGGCGCACCATACCGGCGAAAAGATCGGTGGCGGGGTCGGCAAGGTCTATCAGGACTTGCTTGAACACGTCGAACTCCGCCGCGGTATGCGGCTCCGGGTAATCCCGGACATCCTTTCGGGCGCGAGCGCCGGCGGAATTAACGCGGTGTTCCTGTCGCAGGCGCTCTATGCAGGGTATTCGCTGGAGCCGCTCACCGACCTCTGGCTGAAAAACGCCGATGTTGAAAAGCTTCTGGACCCAGACGCCCGACCGGTGTGGCGTTTCGCAAAGTTCTGGGCGCAACCGATCGCTTGGTGGCTATTCACCCGCCCCGGCAATGCCGTCTCGGAGAGCGTTGCGCCCGAAACGCGGAGCGAAGTTCGCCGCAAGGTTTCGCGCTTCATTCGCAGCCGCTGGTTCCAACCGCCGTTCTCGGGCGACAATTTTTCGAAGCTCCTGTTCGACGCACTCGAAGCGATGCATAACGAGCCATCGGGTCCGCCCCTGCTTCCGCCCTATCATCCGCTCGACCTGTTTGTGACCTCGACCGATTTTCGCGGCCACCGGGTCATGCTGCGGCTCAACAGCCCGCCCGTTGTCGAAGAGAGCGAACACCGGTTGCCGATCCATTTCCGCGGGCAAACGCCCACGCAATCCGGGATAGGACTGGCCGATCCGCTCGAACTGACATTTGCCGCCCGCGCCACCGCGAGCTTTCCAGGTGCCTTTCCCCCTCTTGAACTGTCAGAGATCGACCGCTTGGCCGCTAAGCGCGGGCGCGAATGGCCCACACGGTCGGACTTCCTGCACCGGATCATGCCGGTCCGCATGAGGCGGGGCGAGGCTGAAAAAGTCGCGCTAATCGATGGTTCGGTGCTGGTCAACGCGCCCTTCGAAGGCGCAATTTCTGCGCTGCACAACCGCCCGAGCCATCGCGAAGTAGATCGCCGCTTCGTCTATATCGATCCACGCCCGGATCGTGTGGCGGTGATGAACGACCCTGATCCTAAACCGGTTGGCTTCTTTTCAGCGCTTTTCGGTTCAATCTCGATCCTCCCGCGTGAACAGCCGATCCGCGACAATCTGGAACATCTCCAGCGGCAGTCGCGCAACGCGGCGCGCTTGCAGCAAACGCTCGCGGGCCTGCGGCCAGAGGTGGACCGCGAAGTCGAGAAGCTGTTCGGGCGGACCTTCTTCCTAGATCGTCCCACACCCAAACGGCTCCATGCGTGGCGGGCAAAAGCGCAACAGGCCGCGGCGGAGAATTCCGGCTATGCGTTCCATTCCTATGCCCATGTCAAATTCATCGGCATTGTCGAACGGCTCGCGAGACTGGCGCACCAAGCAGTTCCAAATCTGGACCAGCCCGATCCCAGCGCCATCGAAGCCGCTTTGCGCGAAGAGCTCCTGAAGCGCGGCCTGCACGAATTGTCGGACCCGAAAGCGGGCGCCAGTGACGCTGCAATCGCCTTCTTTCGTGCACATGACATCGGGTTCCGTATACGTCGACTGCGCCTGCTGGCGCAAAGGCTGTCGCGCGACTGGGAGCGCGACCCCGACATACCGGACGTTGCGCTCGACCCGGCCCGAAACGAGATCTACACGGTTCTGAGCCAGTATTACGAACGCGATACGCTCGCCGCGCTCGGCAGCGAATTTCCCGCGGTGGCGCGCAGAGTGTTCGACGATCCCGGCGCAGTGCTCGATTACATGGCCAATACCCGCCTGCTCCCGGAAGTAGACGATGCTGCCGAGGACCGATTGGCGGAGGCCCTGGCGCGAATGCCCAAGCCGCTGCGACGGCGCATGCTGCTCGGCTATCTCGGTTTTCCCTATTACGATGTGGCGACGCTACCCATCCTCCAACAGGAAGGCGTGATCGAGTACGATCCAATCAAGGTCGACCGCATTTCGCCCGAGGACGCGCAGTCGATCCGCGAAGGAGGAGCACGTGCAACCTTGCGCGGGATCGAATTCTACAATTTCGGTGCGTTCTTCAGCCGCGCTTACCGCGAAAACGACTATCTCTGGGGCCGCCTGCACGGCGCGGAACGCATGATCGACCTGGTCTGTTCGACAATCGGGGGCGGGAGCGGAATCGATGAGCACGATTGCCGCAACTTCAAGCGCGTAGCCTTTGAAACAATCATCGAGGAAGAACTCGCCGCCGGGCGCTGCTCGCGCAAACTACTCGAGGGTTTGCGGGCAGAAATTGCCGCCCGCTTCACCTAGCGGCTCTAGCTATCCGCCGAACGCGTCCTTGAGCCGGTCGAAGAAGCCCTTGCTTTCGGGGCATTCCTCACCGGTTTCGGTTTCGCGAAATTGCTGGAGCAGTTCCTTCTGCTTTTTAGAGAGCTTGGTGGGCGTCTCGACCGCGATTTCGACCACAAGATCGCCCCGGCCCCTGCCCTGAAGCACCGGGATGCCTGCACCGCGGACGCGCAATTGCCTGCCCGACTGGATCCCTGCCGGAATCTCGACCGTGTTGGTTTCGCCGCCGAGGTCGGGAATTTCGACCGTGCCACCTAGCGCTGCTGTCGTGAAACTGATCGGAACGCGGGTCGCCAGCGTGGTGCCTTCGCGCTGGAACACCGGATGCGGCTTCACATGCACGAAGATGTAGAGATCGCCCGGAGGCGCGCCGCGCGGCCCGGCCTCGCCCTTGCCTGCCAGGCGGATGCGGGTACCGGTATCGACCCCCGGCGGAACTTCCACCTCAATCGCACGCGGACGGTCGACCCGCCCTTCACCGCGACATTCCTTGCACGGATCCTCGATTACCCTGCCCCGCGCATGGCAGGTTGGGCAAGGGCGTTCGATCACGAAAAAGCCCTGCTTGGCGCGGACCTTGCCATGGCCGTCGCACATGCGGCATTCGCTCTCGCCTGTGCCGGGTGTGGCGCCCAAACCTGAGCAGCTTTCGCAATTCTGCGAGACTTCGATCTCGAGTTCGATCGTCTTGCCGTGGAATGCCTCGTCCAGTGTCACTTCAAGGTCATAGCGCAGGTCGGCGCCGCGCCTTGGCTGCCCCCGCCCGCCGCCACCGCCAAAGGCAGTGCCGAAGATCGTTTCGAAGATGTCGCCAATGTCGCCGAAGTCCGAAGAACCATGCCCGCGCCCGCCGAATCCGCCGCCATTGCCCATACCCTGCTGGAAAGCAGCATGGCCGAAGCGGTCGTAAGCCGCACGCTTTTGCGGATCCTTGAGGCAGTCATATGCCTCGTTGATCGCCTTGAACTTCGCTTCGCTGTCGGTGCACCCGGAATTGCGATCTGGGTGATACTTCATCGCTAGCTTGCGATAGGCACTCTTGATCGTCGCGCCATCAGCGTCGTGACTGACCTCGAGCAGCTCGTAATAGTCGATGTCGGTAGAAGCCATAGGAACCCGCCCTCTTGAAACCTAGCCGCCACCAGCGCGGGATGCACCGGTGGCGAGCAAGGTTTTCATCAGGACATCAGCCCTTATTGTTGTCTTCGTTGACTTCGGAGAACTCGGCGTCGACAACGTCTTCGTCAGCTGCCTGCTCCGAAGCGCCCGCATCACCTGCACCGGCGGTCGATGCCGAAGCCTGCTCCTTCTCGTAGATCTGCTGGCCCATCTTCATGGCCGCTTCGGTCAGCGCCTGTGCCTTAGCGGTAATCGCCGCAACATCGTCACCTTCCAGTGCAGACTTGGCTTCGGCCAGAGCGGTTTCGACCGCTGCCCTGGTATCGGCATCGACTTTGTCGCCATGCTCTTCTAGCTGCTTTTCGGTCGCGTGGACTAGGCTGTCCGCCTGGTTGCGCGCTTCGGCGGATTCGCGACGCTTCTTGTCTTCCTCGGCGAACTTCTCGGCATCGCGGACCATCTGGTCTATGTCGGCGTCCGAAAGGCCGCCCGAGGCCTGGATGCGAATCTGCTGCTCCTTGCCGGTGCCCTTATCCTTCGCCGAGACGTTCACGATGCCGTTGGCGTCGATGTCGAACGTTACTTCGATCTGCGGAACGCCGCGCGGCGCGGCCGGGATGCCGACGAGGTCGAACTGGCCGAGCAGCTTGTTGTCCGCCGCCATTTCGCGCTCGCCCTGGAACACGCGGATCGTCACTGCCTGCTGGTTGTCCTCGGCAGTCGAATAGACCTGCGTCTTCTTGGTCGGGATCGTCGTATTGCGATCGATCATGCGGGTGAACACGCCACCCAGCGTTTCGATGCCCAACGACAGCGGAGTCACGTCGAGTAGCAGCACGTCCTTCACGTCGCCCTGCAGCACGCTGCCCTCGGTCAGCGCGGAGAACATCGACGTGGGGATGATGCCCTGGACGAAGTCCATCAGGCCACCGGCCTCGTGTGCCTTGTCGGCGAGTTCGGCGCCCTTGGCGGCAGAGAGCAGCGCCTGCGACGCAGATCCTTGGGTGACGA
>JALRKY010000003.1 GCA_023260985.1 Altererythrobacter sp.
AGGGCGCGCTCCATCTGATGCGGCTGCTGCGCGAACAGGTTGCGGGCAAACCGCTCGCGGCGCGGGTTGCAGCAGCCTATGCCGTGGGCTGGCCAGTTTCCGCAACGCATGACTTGCCCGCGATGGGCCTGCCCGCCTGCGCTGCAAGCGCCCAACCGAGCTGCGTGATGAGCTGGTCGACCTTTGCCGAGCCCGCCGATCCGGCCTCTGGGCTCGAATCCTATGCCAAGTCGACCGGTTTCGACGGAGTGAAGCGCGGCGACAGCCCGATTCTCTGCACCAACCCGCTCACCGGCGGTGCGGAAGCCACCGCGCCAGCAAGCCTCAACCTTGGCACGCTAAAGCCGGATGGCGAGCTGAGCAGGGGCGAACTGGTGGTGGGCGCAGTGCCTGCCCGCTGCGACACGCGCGGGCTGTTGCTGATCGGCGAACCACCCGAGATGGGCCGGTATGTCCTGCCGGGCAATAATTACCACGTCTATGACATCCCGCTGTTCTGGGCGAATTTGCAGGCCGATGTCCTGCAGCGAGTGAACGCGTGGACGGCGGCTCGCTGATCACCGACAGCGCGCTCGACATGCGCGAGGCGCTGCCCGGCGGCGGCGCGTTGCTGGGGCTCGACCTCGGCACCAAGACCATCGGCCTCGCCACTTGCGATGCAGGCTGGCGCTTCGCCACCGCAGTCAAGACGTTGCCGCGCGGTAAGTTCGGGCGCGACCGCGAAGCGCTGGCCGCGCTTATCAAGGAGCGCGGCATCGGCGGGATCGTGATCGGCCTGCCGCGCAACATGGACGGCAGCGAAGGCCCGCGCGCGCAGAGTGCCCACGCCTATGCCCGCAACCTTTCGGAAGCCTTCGCCCTGCCGGTGCTGCTGTGGGACGAGCGCTGGTCCACCCAAAGCGCCGAAGCGGCGATGATCGGGCAGGACATGAGCCGCGCCAAGCGCGCCGAGCGGATCGACAGCCATGCCGCCGCTGTGATCCTGCAAGGCGCGATCGACGCGCTGGCGGGCAACGCCTTTTAGCCGGACGCCAGCTCAGCGCGCCGCACCCGCGCAGCTCCCGCCAGCATCCGGCTGCCCGAGAGCTCCGCCGCTCGCCACAGCTCGTCGCGCTGAAAGAAATCTTCGAGCAGCAAGGCACGCGCCTCGAAGCTCGCCAGCCGCAAGCGGTCGGTCGGATGGCTGCGGCCGAATGCCTCCGTCAAATCCTGCGCTTCTTCCAAACCGGTCGCCACTGCCACGCGCAGGAAAACCTCTGTCGAATTGGGGCTGAGCACGCGTGTCACCGTGCCCGCCATCGCACCTGCGCCGCGTCCATCACCTCGCGCGGCCGAACCTGCTTTCCCTTTTCGCTAAGCAGCGCCGCAATCTCGGGTCGGATGTGCATCAGCGAGGCCGCTTCAGACAGGTACGCTTTCGTAGATGTAGACCATGACCGCCACGACCGTATCGGCATAGCTCAGCGCCGATTGGGCCACGCTGCCGAACACACCAGTGGCGGTTTCCAGGCCGGGAATTGCGGCCAGGTCAATTTTCGGGAAGTCCATCGCTTTGCTCCGTTTGCTTGCGTCGGACAAGGTTGGCGCGAGTGGGCCGTATGCTGAAATTAAATCATTGTAATCCAGCAACCGGCACCGCACAGAAACGGGCGATGACTCCGCCCCTCCCTCCCTTCGACCCCGAAAAAGCCGCGCCCTTTTTCTTCCGGCACGGCCATCCGGGCTGGCTGGGCCTGCGCTATTGCGACCATGGCGACGACTGGGTGGAACTGGCACTGCCCTGGCGCGAGGACTTGCTGGGCGAGGAAGATCGCCACGTGCTCGCCTCGGGCCCGATCATCAGCCTGCTCGACATGGCATCGGGGATGAGCATCTGGACCGCGCGCAAGGTGTTCACACCAGTCGCGACGCTTGATCTGCGGGTCGATTACCAGCGCCCCGCACGCGAGCGAAGCGCCGTGAAGGGCCGCGTCGAATGCTATCGCGTCACCCGTTCGGCGGCCTTCGTTCGCGGCATCGCGCACGACGGCGATGCGGGCGACCCGGTCGCGACCATGGCGGGCGTATTCATGACAATCGCAAGGGATCCGCGCAGTGACCGACAGGCCTGAGAGCGAGCGGCACCTCACCGCCTATGCCCGCTCGCTGGGCATCCATGTGGATGGCGAAGAGGACCGCACACCCGTGCTGGCTGTGGAGTTCAGCAGCGTGATCGAAGGGCGCCCCGGCGCTCTCCATGGCGGGGCGACCAGCGGACTGCTTGAAACCGCAGGCTATGCCGCGCTGCGGGCCCGGCTGGAGCAGGACGGGCGCGATCCGCAGCTCAAGCCGATCAACATCACCGTCCAGTTCCTCAGCGCGGGCAAGCAGAAGCGCACCTATGCAAAGGGCCGCATTACACGGCTCGGGCGGCGCAACGCCAATGTCTCGGTCGAAGCATGGCAGGACGATCGCAACCGGCCGATCGCAACCGCGATCATGAATATCTTGATGGCGGACCGGAGAACCTAGCGCTGGGGCTGGTCGACGCGAAGCCCGTCTTCACCCAGCCGCAATTCGACCGGCACGCCGTCAATCTCGGTCACGACGGCCACTCCGCCTTGTTCGATCGACAGCGTCGAACCGTTCTCGTTAAGCGGGATCTCGTCGATATTGTCGATGTCGAGCGGGCGGATCGGTCCTTCCGGGTCGGGCCGCTCGACCGGCTCGGCGGCAGCGGTTCCGGCAAGCGCAGAGCGCATGAAATCGCGCCAGATGCGCGCGGGCAGGCCGCCGCCCGAAATGCCGTTGAGCGGCGAATTGTCGTCCTTGCCGGTCCACACGCCCACCACCAGATCGCCCGCAAAGCCGACGAACAGCGCGTCGCGGTGGTCCTGCGTCGTTCCGGTCTTGCCGAAATTGGGGCCGGACAGCATTGCCGCCTTGCCAGTGCCGCGATTGATCGCAGAACGCAGCAGGCGCTCCATCCCTTCATGCGTCCGGTCGGAGAAATGCGACTGGCCGTCGAACAGCCAATCGAACCAGCCCTCTTCCTCGCGCGGGAAAGCATGCGGGACGACCGGATAGGCATCGGCCGCAATTGCGGCATATGCGCTCGTCAGCTCGAGCAGGGTCATGGTCGAAGTGCCCAAGGCAAGGCTGGGATCGCCCGCCGGAAGGTCGGAAGTCACCCCCAGTTCGCGCGCGGTCGCGATGACCCGGCGGCTGCCGATTTGGTTGAACAGCCGAACAGCGGCGACATTGCTCGAGGTCGCGAAGGCTTCCTCGAGCGTGAGCGAAGGCGAGTACCGCTCGCGCGCATTCTTCGGCCGGTACGATCCGCTTTCGATGGCGGTATTGTCGATCCGGTCGCTCGGCTTCATGCCCGATTGCAGGGCAGCGAGATAGACGAACAGCTTGAACGTCGAACCCGGCTGGCGGCGAGCCTGCGTGGCGCGGTTGAAGGGCGAGTTGCGATAATCCTTGCCACCCACCATCGCCACCACTTCGCCGCTGGGGCGCATCGCCACCAGCGCTACTTGCGCATCGCCCAGCGGCGCGCGCGACACCACGCGGCTCGCAATCCCCTGGAGCCGCGCATCGAGCGTGGTGGTCAGCGCCTGCTTGGCATAGCCGCTTTCGCTGTTCTGCCGGGCCAATGGCAGCGCCCAGTCGGCGAAATAGGTGCCGGTCGGCAAGGTGTTTCGATTGCGCACATCGAGCCGCGGCGGGCGCAGCGAGGCTGCGCGCTCGGGCGTGATGTATCCTTCCTCGGCCATCGCACCCAACACCAGCTTCATCCGCTCTGCGGCAAGGTCGTAATTGCGCGTGGGCGCGAGCCGCGATGGGGCCTTGAGCAGGCCGGCCAGCATTGCCGCCTGTTCGGGGCGCAGGTTTTCCGGCTGGCGATAGAAGTAATGCAGGCTGGCGGCGCGTAGCCCGTACTGGTTGTCACCGAAATAGGCATTGGAGAGGTAGCGCGAGAGTATCTCATCCTTGGTCAGCCAAGACTCCAGCCAGAAGGCAATCAAAGCTTCGCGTGCCTTGCGTGTCAGCGTCTGCTCGGGCGTGAGGAAAGTGAACTTGGCCAACTGCTGGGTGATGGTGCTGCCCCCACCTACTCCGGTCCATGCGGCACGGGCGATGCTACGCGGATCGATGCCCCAATGGTTATAGAACCGCCGGTCCTCGATCGCGAGGAACGCCCCGACGACATGGTCAGGCAGCTTGCTCACCTCGACCGGCGCATCGACCGATGCACCGCTGCGCGCGATCGGCGTACCGTCTGATGCCAGCAGGGTGATTTGCGGCGGCGCAACCGGCTCGAGCGACTTGCTCAGCGGCGCCGTAACCGCCAGCCATGCGACAAGCGCAATGAACAGCGCGAGCAGTCCCGCGACGATCCGCACCACCCACCAATGCTTGCGGCGCCCTCGCCAATATGCGGGCTGCCACCAGCCGACCTGCGGCCGATCTTCCTCGAAACTGCGAAGCGCATCGTCCCGCTTGCGCCGCCACAGCCGCCATCGCCTTTTGGGCTTGCGGCGCAGCTCGTCATCCGGATCCCAGCCGAACCGCTCGTCGAAATCGTCGAGCGCACTGCCATAAGGGTCCTGAAGCGCGTAGAAGCCCGCTTCGGGGCGGTCATCCTCGTAGCGTGAGCGAAGGGTCTTGGTTCGATGAGGGGATCGAAGCCAGGAGAACATCACACTGTGTTATCAAATTAATACAGAGAAGGCGAGCGGAAATTTCGCTCGCACCTCGCCGATCAGACCTTCTTCGCCGCGCTTTCGGGCAGGTCTTCGTTGAACACGCGCTGGTAGTATTCGCTCACCAGCATGCGCTCGGCCTCGTCGCACTTGTTGAGGAAGCTCAGGCGGAAAGCGAAGCCGATCGATTTGAAAATTTCGGCGTTCTGGGCCCAGGTCATCACCGTACGCGGGCTCATTACGGTCGAGATATCGCCGTTCATGAAGCCCTGGCGGGTGAGATCGGCCACCTGGACCATGTTGGCGATGGTTTTGTCGTCCGTTTCCGGGCTTTTCGTCTTGACGATCGCCTGCTCGGTTTCCGCGGGCAGGTAGTTGAGCGCAACCACGATGTGCCAGCGGTCCATCTGCGCCTGATTGATCGCCTGCGTGCCGTGATAAAGCCCGCTGGTGTCGCCCAGCCCTACCGTGTTGGTGGTGGCGAACAGCCGGAAATATTTGTTGGGCGTGATCACCTTATTCTGGTCGAGCAGGGTCAGGCGACCTTCGGTTTCGAGAACACGCTGGATCACGAACATCACGTCCGGGCGGCCGGCGTCATATTCGTCGAAAGTCAGCGCCACGGCGTGCTGCAGCGCCCAGGGAAGGATGCCTTCCTTGAATTCGGTGACCTGCAACCCGTCACGCAGCACGATCGCGTCGCGGCCGACAAGGTCGATGCGGCTTATGTGCGCATCGAGGTTGACGCGCACGCTCGGCCATTTGAGGCGAGCGGCGACCTGTTCGATATGGGTCGACTTGCCGGTGCCGTGATAGCCCTGCACCGTCACGCGGCGGTTGTAGGCAAAGCCCGCCAGAATCGCGAGCGTAGTGTCCGGATCGAACACGTAGTTCTTGTCGAGATCGGGCACGCGTTCGTCGGCCAGACTGAAGGCCGGGACCTGCCAGTCGACGTCGATGCCGAACGTGTCGCGCACGTCGATCGTGGTGTCAGGCTCGGGGAAGAGCGTCCTGCCCGTGCCGTCGTATTCGGTTTGCATCAAGCTTGCCATGGTGATCGAACGCCTAGACCGGCGCACGCCAGGCTGCAAGCACCCAGCCGCCAACACTTTCACTAAGGCTGTGCACGCTATATTGTCTCATCATGCCTTCGCCCGATCCAATCGAGAAACTTCGCCACCGGTTGGTTGAGCGTGTGCGCGGCCTGTTCAACGACACCGCAAGCGGTCAG
Source organism: Altererythrobacter sp. (assembly GCA_023260985.1). GTDB lineage: Bacteria > Pseudomonadota > Alphaproteobacteria > Sphingomonadales > Sphingomonadaceae > Erythrobacter. Next base: position 5,920 of record JALRKY010000003.1, read on the forward strand.
GAACCGGTGCCGATTTCGGCAGAGGCGCTGTTCAAACGCGATTCGCCGATCCGCATGGTCCATGCCGATATCGTGGGGATGATGGTGGGCGGCATTCGCGCACTGCTGCTTCAAATGCTCCACCCTGAGGCGCTGCAGGGCGTGCTCGACCATTCGAATTTCCGCGAGGACGTGCATGGTCGCTTGCGACGCACCGCGCGCTTCATCGCGGTCACAACTTTCGGCCACAGGAACGATGCGCAAAAGGCGATCGAACGGGTCAACCGCATCCATGCGAAGGTCACCGGCGCTCTGCCAGACGGTTCGCTCTATTCCGCCACCAATCCGCGCACGCTGGCTTGGGTGCATGTCACCGAAGCGAGCAGCTTCCTCGCTGGATACAAGCGTCATGTGCACCCCTACATGCCCGGCCACCAGCAAGACGAATACTACCGCCAGTTCGCGCTGGTCGCGCGTGCGCTCGGCGCCGATCCGGTGCCTGAGAGCCGCAACGATGCCGAAGAGCTGTTTCGCGAGATGCGCGCCGACCTGCGCACCTCCGCCGAGGCGCGCGAAGTGGCGCAACTGGTGCTGACTCAGCGCTCGCCGGGCACTCCGCCGGGACTGCAGGCATTGCTGGGTGCCGATGCGGTCGAAATGTTGCCCGCCTTTGCCCGCCCGATGCTGGGGCTCAACCGCCCGGGAATAGGCGCCCTGCCTGCCCGTGCGGCGACATGGGGCATGGGCAAAACGCTGCGCTGGGCGTTCCGGCAGAAGTGAGTAGCGTTTCCAGTGCTCAGGCGAAAACCCTGCTTTTCCGAAGCAATTGATAGGCTTCGACCACGCTGTTGAGGCGGCTTTCGAACTTGCGGTCACCGCCATTACGATCGGGGTGATAGCGCCGCACCAGTTCCGAATAGCGCTGGCGCAGCCGCTTGCGGTCGGTGTCGAGCCCCAGCCCCATGGTGTCGAGCGCGCCCGCCTCTTCCCGGCTGAAGCGCCCTTCCATGGCCATTTGCGCTTCGCGCTGGGTGCGACTTTTGATCCCATTGGCCCGCGCGCTGATCGCATCAAGCGGATCATCGTAATCGGCCCAGCGCGGCATGCCGTCGACGCCTGTAGTCGGGCGGAAACTCGGGCTTTCGGTGCGCCATCCGCTGGCAGGCGATTGCGCATCGAGGATTTCCTCCGCGCTCATGCCTTCGAACCAGTCGTAGTCCGAATTGAATTCGCGCACATGCTCCAGGCAAAACCAGCGATATTCGCCGGGTCCGTCGAAACCGCTGGGGCGATAGCCGGGCGCGCGGAACTCGCCCGCTTCCCTGCAGGCCTGATGTTCGCACACCCGCCCGCTGTCTTCATACCGCCCATGGAACCTTGGTTGCGTCACTTGCATTAGGATGGGCATGGACAGATCGAAAAGGAACCCCCAAATTCACCCGATGAGCATACCGGTAGCACAGGAAATCGAAAACTTGCTGCGCGCGGCCTTTGCGCCCACGCAGCTCGACGTAATTAACGATAGCGCGAAGCATCATGGCCATTGGGGCGATGACGGCAGCGGCGAATCCCATTTCACTGTGGTGATCGAAAGCGCGGCCTTCGCGGGCGTGTCGCGGCTGCAGCGCCAGCGCATGGTCAATGCCGCGCTGGGCGACATCCCGGGCCATCGTGTGCATGCCATGGCGATAAGGGCTTCTGCTCCTGGAGAGTGACATGATCGAGCAAATCATCACGCCAACCACGCATGACCTCGGGCAATTCGAGGTCCGGCGCGTTTTGCCGAAGCGTGAGCGGACGATGGTTGGCCCCTTCATTTTCGTCGACGAATTCGGCCCCGGCCAGCTCGATATCGGCAAGGGCATGGACGTGCGCCCGCACCCGCACATCAATTTGGCGACTGTCACCTGGCTGTTTGAAGGCGCGATCGACCACCGCGACAGCCTGGGCAGCTTCTCCACCATCAGCCCCCGCCAGGTGAATCTGATGACTGCAGGCAGCGGCATCGTCCATTCGGAACGCAGCCCTGCCGAGGAACGCGCGGGCGGGCCAAAACTCTACGGCATGCAGACCTGGCTGGCTCTGCCCGACGGGCGCGAGGAGATCGACCCGGCGTTTGAAGCGGTGAAGGACCTGCCCAACGTCGAAGACCAATGCGCAAAGGCTGTGGTCATCATGGGCGAGCTTTGGGGTAAGCGCGCGCCAACCACCACCTATGCCGACACGATCTATGCCGAGATAGTGCTCGCGCCGTCAGGGTCTCTGCCGATCGAAATCAGCGCCGACGAACGCGCAGTGATGCTGGTGGGCGGCGAAGCCTCGGTCGACGGGCAGGCGCTCGGGCTTTACGAATTGTCCGTGCTCGCTCCCGGCCGCAACATGACGCTTTCGAGCGAACGCGGCGGGCGGATCATGCTGCTTGGCGGAGAGGCTTTCACCACTCCGCGCCATGCATGGTGGAACTTCGTAAGCTCCAGCCGCGATCGCATCCGGCAGGCCCGCGAGGACTGGGATGCCGGGCGATTCCCAAAAGTGCCGGGTGACGAGGACGAGTGGATCCCGATACCTGCGCAACCACTGACGCGCAGCGACTGAAAATCCGCCATAAGGAAGAGCGAGCAGCATGGATTTCAACGGCAAGGTAGTGTGGATCACCGGCGCATCCTCAGGGATCGGCGCGGCACTGGCGCGCGAATGGGCGAGCCGCGGCGCGCATCTGGTGCTGTCGGGACGCGACGAGGTGCGCCTTGCGGAAATGGCCAGGGATTGCGGCGAAACGCTGCTGCTCCCCTTTGACGTACGCGACGATGCGGCGCTGGCCGAGGCGACCGCGAAGGCCCTGGCATGGAAAGGCCATGTCGATGTCGCAGTCGCTAATGCGGGCGTGTCGCAACGCAGCCCGGCGCTCAAGACGGACATGAGCGTCTATCGCGAGATCATCGACATAGACCTGACAGCGCAGATCGCCTTCACGCAGGGGTTGATCGCCCACATGGCCGAGCGCGGATCGGGCGCGTTGCTGTTCATTTCCTCGATCGCGGGCAAGGTCGGCGTTCCGATGCGCACCGCCTATTGCGCGGCCAAGTTCGGGCTGGCGGGATATGCCGATGCCTTGCGTGCTGAACTGAGCCAGAAGGGCGTGAGCGTTCATGTGATTTTCCCCGGCTCGATCGCTACCGATGTCAGCCGCAACGCGCTGACTGCCGACGGCACCAAGCGCGGGCGAAGCGACAAGGCCATTGAGGAAGGCATCGCCCCCGCAGACGCCGCGAAAACTATGGTGGATGCGGTGGCAGGCGGCGAGCGCGAAATCATCGTCGCCGAAGGCATGGAAAAGGCGATGGGCGAGATGCGCCGCACTCCCGACCAGCTGTTCGACCAGATCGCCACCATGGTCGCAGCGGGCTATATCGAGAGAATGGAAGCCGAGGGGTGAAATTGCGCCAAAAGCGGGTCACGCTCGCCAATGGTATCGAGCTTGATGTGGTCGACGAAGGCTCCCGCAATGCACCGGCGCTGATCTTCCTTCACGGCTTCCCTGAAAGCCATCGCACATGGCGCCACCAGATTGCCCATTTCTCCGGCATCTATCGCTGCATCGTGCCCGACCAGCGCGGCTATCGCGGATCGTCCAAGCCGCAAGGCGTCGAATCCTACACGCCGGACAAGCTGATCGGCGACATCTTCCTTCTGGCCGATGCACTGGGCGTCGAGAAGTTCAGCATCGTGGGGCATGATTGGGGCGGAGCGCTGGCCTGGGCAATTGCCATGCGCGGGCAAGGCACGCGGGTCGAACGCGCCATCCTCGCCAATGCGGCTCATCCAGTGATTTACGCCAAGCTCCTGTGGACCGACGAAAAGCAGCGAACGGCGGGGCAGTATATGCGGATCTATCGCGACACTTCGCGCGATGACGAGATCCGCGAGCATGGCCTCATGGCACTGATTGGAGGGACCTCAAACGCAACCGGTGCCTTGCCGCAGGATGATCCGGAAGAGCGCGCCGCCACACTCGCCGACTGGAGCGACGGAGAGGCCGCGATCGGCATGCTCAATTGGTATCGGGCAACCCCTCTGGCAGTGCCCCCGGCCAAGGCTCCGCTAGAAATTCCGCCTGACGCCAAGCTACCAAGGGTGCCGAGGCTAACGATTCCCACGCTGGTGATCTGGGCGATGGACGACCACGCACTCACACCCGGGAATATCGAAGGGCTGGACGAGCATGTCGAAAACCTGACCCTGATCAGGGTCGAAGGTTGCGGCCACTTCATCCCATGGCAGGCCCCCGACAAGGTCAATGCCGCGATGGAAGAGTTCCTCGCGCGGACTGCCTGAGGCCTAACCGGCCTTCCATTCGATGTCGGCCCCATGCGCATGCGCGCGGGCGAGCAGCACTTCCTCCTCGCCGCCGGGCCAAAAGCGCACGCGCAATTCATGGCGGTGGACCGTGCGGTTCGCCTCCAGCGCCATCCAGGCCAGCGGCGCATCGGGCGTGGCGCGCGCGCCAGCGGCCTCCATCGCGGCAATTACCCGCGCCTGCTGGTCCTCGGGCACATATTGCCACACGATCGAATGCATCAGCACGCGCGTGGTGCCGGGGGCCTGCGGCTTCGCCAGCTCGGCCTCGACGAAATCCGCCGCGTTCATCTTCACGAGGTCGGGCGCGCGCTGCTTCGCCGCCGCAATCGCCGCTTCCATCCTCTCGAAGCGGATTGTGTGCTCGGGCCAGATATAGGCCTTGAGCCGCAGCGCCTGCGGCGGATCGGTCAGATCGACCGGCGCGACGTCGCAGCCCTTGAGCGAGACGAAGGCAAACGCGTGATCCGGCGGCGGCGGCCCCTTCCATTCGGGAGCAAAGCGCATCGCAGCCTCGTCCGGCCCGACGAGGACTCCGCCCAGATCGTAACGATAGCGGTCGATCATCAAATTGATTCCCGCGCTCGAACCGATCTCCAGGCACTCGAAGCGCGCCGGAAGGCCCCGATCCGCCAGCCACAGCAACGCTGCGATGAAATTGCTCGATCGCCCTGCTTCGTTCGTCTGCGGCGGGCCGTCGAGCCATCGCATCAGCTGCGCCTCGTAACCGCTTATCACTTCGGCGATGATCGCTGCATCGTCGGCAGGCACTCCGCGATAGATCGGGGCAAGCTCCGGCACCTCGCCCGCCAGTTGCAGCGCGTGGATTGCGCCTGCAAGGCGCAGCGGCAGCGCATCGGCCAGCGGCGCGCCCTGCCAGCGCCGCACGCGTTCGAGCAGTGCGCCCTGCTGGTCGCTCTCGACCGCAGCCATGATCGCCGCGCAAACCCGCGCGGTGATCGGCGCGCCATTGGCTTCGCAATAGGCGACCTGGTTGGCGAAGGCCGTGCGCACCGCATCTTCCCCGGTCACGCCCATATCGACGAGCTCATACTTTGGCTTCTTGCCCGCATCGTCCATTTGCATTGCCCTTTCCGCGGCTAATCCTTAAGTGCCGCGGCGCAATGACAGTCACCGTAGCCTCTCAGCTGACCTTCGCCATTCCGAAGGGGCGCATTCTCGACGAAGCGCTGCCTGTGATGGCGCGTGCCGGAGTGGTGCCGGAAGACGCGTTCCACGACAAGGGCAACCGCGCGCTGAGCTTTGCCACCAGCCGCCCCGACATGCGGCTGATCCGCGTTCGCGCCTTCGACGTCGCAACCTTTGTCGCACACGGCGCAGCGCAGGTCGGTATCGTTGGGTCGGACGTGATCGAGGAATTCGACTATGCCGATCTCTATGCCCCGGTCGATCTCGACATTGGCCGTTGCCGCCTCTCGGTCGCGGTGCCGGTCGGCAGCGAGGGCCCTGCCCGCAGCGCCAGCCACCTTCGCGTCGCGACCAAATATCCAAACCTGACCCGCCGCCATTTCGAAGCGAAGGGCGTGCAGGCCGAATGCGTCAAGCTCAACGGCGCGATGGAACTTGCCCCGTCGCTGGGCCTGGCGCGGCAGATCGTCGACCTCGTTTCGACCGGGCGCACGCTCAAGGACAATGGGCTGGTCGAGACCGACCGCATCCTCGACATTTCCGCGCGGCTGATCGTAAATCGCGCCGCGCTCAAGACCGATCCGCGCGTAGCCGAACTGGTCGCAGCCTTCCGCCGCGTGACCGAGGAAGGGGCAAGCGTCTGATGCTTCGGCTCGCCACCTCCGATACCGATTTTGCCGCGCGCTTCGACGCGCTGGTCGATGCGCGCCGCGAAAGCGACAGCGACGTTTCGGGGCAGGTCGCGGCGATCCTCGCCGATGTGAAGGCGCGCGGAGATGCGGCGCTGGCCGATTATTCGCAGCGCTTCGACAGTTATGAGCTGGCGCAAGATGCCGACTGGAGCATTTCGAAGGAGGCCTGCAGCGCGGCCTATTACGCGCTCGACACCGATCTGCGCGACGCGCTCGAACTCGCGGCTGAACGCATCCGCGCCTATCACCGCGACCAATTGCCCGCGAACCGTGACTTCACCGATGCCGCGGGCGTGCGCCAGGGCGCGATCTGGCGGTCGGTCGATGCTGCCGGGCTCTATGTGCCGGGCGGAAGGGCGGCCTATCCCTCCTCGCTGCTGATGAATGCGATCCCGGCCAAGGTGGCGGGCGTCGAGCGGCTTGTGGTCGTGACCCCCAGCCCGCACGGCAAGACCAACCCGCTCGTGCTTGCCGCGGCGCATATCGCGGGCGTCGAGGAGATCTGGCGTGTCGGCGGCGCGCAGGCTGTTGCCGCACTCGCCTATGGTACTGACCGCATTCGCCCGGTCGACGTGATCACCGGCCCCGGCAATGCCTGGGTCGCGGAAGCCAAGCGCCAGCTCTACGGCGTGGTCGGCATCGACATGGTCGCCGGGCCCAGCGAAATCCTGGTGATCGCCGATGGCGACAACCGCGCCGACTGGATCGCCGCCGACCTGCTGAGCCAGGCCGAGCACGACCCCACGTCGCAATCGATCCTGATCACCGACAATTCCGGTTTTGCCGACAAGGTCGCAGTGCAGGTCGAAGCGCAGCTGACCGAGCTTGCAACCACTCAAACCGCCACTGCCAGCTGGCAGGACAATGGCGCGATCATCGTGGTCGAAACGCTGGCCGAGGCCGCGCCGCTAGCGAACCGGCTGGCCGCCGAGCATGTCGAACTGGCCGTGGCCGAGCCCGAGCCGCTGCTAGGCGCGATCCGCCATGCTGGCAGCGTGTTCCTGGGCCGGATGACCCCAGAGGCGATCGGGGACTATGTCGCTGGCCCCAACCATGTTTTGCCGACCGGCCGCCGCGCGCGGTTCGCCAGCGGGCTCTCAGTGCTCGATTTTATGAAGCGCACCAGCTTCATCGCGCTCGACGAGGCTTCGCTCGGGCGGGTCGGCCCGGCCGCGGTCGCGCTCGCCCATGCCGAAGGCCTGCCCGCGCACGCGAAATCCGTTGAATTGAGGCTCAAATGAATATCCCCCGCTCGCAAGCACGGTCCGCCGCGCGGCTTGCCGCCGTCCAGGCGCTTTACCAACAGCAGATGGAAGGCACCGCGCTGGCGCGGCTGCTCAACGAGTTCCACCAGCACAGGCTGGGCATGAAAATCGACGACGAGCAATATGCAGAAGCCGAAGTCGATTTCTTCGACGCCCTTGTGGCGGGCGTCGACGCGCGCCGCGAAGAGATCGACGGGTTGCTCGCCGGCAAGCTGGCCGAAGGCTGGACGCTGGCGCGGCTCGACAAGACCATGCTGCAGATCCTGCGCAGCGGCGCCTATGAACTGGTCGCGCGCGCCGATGTCCCCACCGCGACCGCGATCGACGAATATGTCGATGTGGCAAAGGCCTTCTTCGACGACCGCGAAGCGAAGTTCGTCAACGGCATTCTAGACGCGCTGGCCAGGGATGTGCGCAGCTGACCGACGAGTTCGACTTTATCGCGCGGCTGCGCGATCTTGCGGGCGATCCCGCGGCACGCGGGCTGGAAGATGATTGCGCAGTGCTTCCCATAGGCGGCGAAACGCTGGTCCTCACGCATGACATGATGGCGGAGGGAAGGCATTTCCCGGCTGGCGCTGACATGGCCGATGTGGCGTGGAAAGTGGTCGCCGCAAACCTCTCCGATCTCGCTGCAAAGGGCGCTGAGCCCATCGGCGTGCTGCTTGGCCATATGCTGGGCGAAGGCGACGAGCGCTTCCTCGAAGGGCTGGGAGAAGTCCTGCACACCTATGGCGTGCCGCTGCTCGGCGGTGACACGATCCGTGGCGCGGGCCGAAGCGAAGGCGCGCGCGCCTTCGGCCTTACCGCGATCGGGCGCGCGACGCATATCCCTGTGCCCGACCGGCGGGGAGCACGGCCCGGCGATGCGTTCTATGTCACCGGTCCGCTCGGTGCAGCCATGCTCGGTTTCGAGGCACTGAAAGCGGGCAAAACGGGACAGAGCGCGGCCTATCTCCGCCCGAAGCCGTTGCTTGACGAGGGGCAAGCGCTTGCACCGCTCGTCACCGCGATGATGGACATTTCTGACGGCCTGCTGCTCGACGCCTGGCGGCTGGGCGAAGCCAGCGGAGTGACGCTGGCGCTGGATAGCGCACACTTTCCGGTGGCCGACCCTGCCCGGCGAGACGATTGCGTGCGCTGGGGCGACGACTACGAACTGCTCTTCACCGCACCCGTCGATACCGCATTGCCGGTGGAGGCGACCCGGATCGGCACTGTCGCTGCCAGAGGGGCGAGCGCGCTGTTGGTCGATGGCAAGCCGATGACCCCGCAGGACGGGCTCGGCTACCGGCACTGAGTTCCCTCTGCAAATTGGTGACAGCGATGGCCTAGGCCGATTCGCCCCTTGTCACATGCAACACAGGCCCTATAGCCTCCGCCACAAATAGGTCCTGCGTCCGCAGGGCTGCAATTCCACGCATAAAAGAGGGGACTTTTCGTGGACCTGATTCTCATTTCAATTGTGTTGGGGCTGCTAGCCATCGTGTACGGCTTCGTCACCAGCCGCCAGGTTCTCGGCGCAGACGCCGGGAACGCAAAGATGCAGGAAATCGCTGGCGCTATCCAAGAGGGTGCGCAGGCTTACCTCAACCGCCAGTACACCACCATCGGTATCGTCGGTGTGGTTGTTGCGGCACTTGTCGCATATTTCCTAGGCATCGTTCCGGCAGTCGGCTTCCTGATCGGCGCAGTACTGTCAGGCGTTGCGGGCTATATCGGGATGAACATCTCGGTCCGCTCGAACGTGCGCACAGCTGCCGCCGCTTCGAAAGGCCTGCAGCAGGGCCTGACCATCGCATTCCGCGCAGGCGCGATCACCGGCATGCTGGTGGCGGGCCTCGCTCTGCTCGCCATCGCCGTGTTCTTCTACGTGCTGGTCGGCCAGATGGCGCTCGAAGCCAACAGCCGCACCGTGATCGACGGCCTGGTCGGCCTCGCATTCGGTGCGTCACTGATCTCGATCTTTGCGCGTCTGGGCGGCGGTATCTTCACCAAGGCTGCTGACGTGGGCGCCGACCTTGTCGGCAAGGTCGAAGCAGGCATCCCCGAAGACGATCCGCGCAACCCGGCCACCATCGCCGACAATGTGGGCGACAATGTGGGCGACTGCGCCGGCATGGCTGCCGACCTGTTCGAAACCTATGTTGTGACCGTTGGGGCGACCATGGTCCTCATGGCGCTGCTTCTCACTGGCATTGGCGATCTGCTGCTGCCGCTGATGGCTCTGCCGCTGCTGATTGGCGGGGCATGTATCGTGACATCGATCATCGGCACGTACTTTGTCCGTCTCGGGAATGGCACCAATGTCATGGGCGCGATGTACAAGGGTTTCATCGTCACCGCCGTTTTGGCCATTCCGCTGATCTGGTTCGCGACGCAATACGCGCTGGGAACCGTTGGCGTGGACATGAATACGGTGCTCAACCCGGGCCTGGACATGGTTGAATTCACCGGCCGTGACCTGTTCTATTGCTCGCTGATCGGCCTAGCGCTGACCGGGATCATCATCTGGATCACCGAGTATTACACCGGCACGAACTACCGCCCGGTCCGCTCGATCGCCAAGGCTTCGGAAACGGGCCACGGCACCAACGTGATCCAGGGCCTAGCGATCAGCCTTGAATCGACCGCACTGCCGACCATCGTCATCATCGCGGCGATCATCGGCGCCTACCAGCTGGCCGGCCTGCTCGGCCTGGCATTCGGCGCAACCGCGATGCTGGCTCTGGCCGGCATGGTCGTGGCGCTCGACGCATACGGCCCGGTGACCGACAACGCAGGCGGCATCGCCGAGATGGCTGGTCTGGACGAAAGCGTCCGCGAGAAGACCGACCTGCTCGACGCGGTGGGCAACACCACCAAGGCTGTGACCAAGGGCTACGCCATCGGTTCGGCCGGCCTTGCCGCGCTGGTGCTGTTCGCAGCATACACCGCCGACCTTCGCGAGTATTTCCCGAACGCTGACGTCAATTTCAGCCTCGAGAACCCCTATGTGATCGTCGGCCTGCTGCTCGGCGCTCTGCTCCCGTACCTGTTCGGTGCGATGGGCATGACCGCCGTGGGCCGCGCTGCGGGTGACGTGGTGGTCGACGTGCGCGACCAGTTCGCCAACGATCCGGGTATCATGGAAGGCACCAGCCGTCCGAACTATGCCCGCACGGTGGACCTCGTCACCAAGGCCGCGATCAAGGAAATGATCGTTCCGTCGCTGCTTCCTGTGCTTGCTCCGATCGCTACATATTACGTGATCTACCTGCTGGCCGGTCAGAACGAGGCCTTCGCGGCAGTGGGCGCTCTGCTCCTCGGCGTGATCGTGGGCGGTCTGTTCGTCGCTCTGTCGATGACGGCCGGCGGCGGCGCCTGGGACAACGCCAAGAAGTACATTGAAGACGGCAATCACGGCGGCAAGGGCTCGGAGGCCCACAAGGCGGCTGTGACCGGCGACACCGTGGGTGACCCCTACAAGGACACTGCTGGGCCAGCCGTGAACCCGATGATCAAGATCACCAACATCGTCGCGCTGCTGCTGCTCGCGGCGCTGGCTGGCGGTCACGCGATGTAATTGCATACCCGCATTGACGGGACTGGAGAGCCCCGCTCGGCGCTGCGCCGGGCGGGGTTTTTCTTTCTTTAGTCCTCTGGGAAAGTGACAGGACCAAAATCACATTCCTCTCAAATTTGCCGCGTTGACGTTCGTCCACGCGCGCCGCAAGGGAAGCGCTATGGCAGATACACTTTCCGATACCCCCACCCCCGAACGGATGGTTGCCGGGCTGGTTAGGCTCCTCACGGTGGAGCCCGGCACTCCGATGCAGTTCACCGGCAAGCCGCAGAAGGGCGGCGTTGGCCGCGTGTTCGGCGGCCAGGTGATCGCGCAGGCGCTGCAAGCCGCGCAGCGATCCACCGACGAACCAAAGATCGCGCATTCGCTCCATGCCTATTTCATGCGCCCGGGCGACGAGAACTTTAGCCGAGGTTTGCTAGAGGACATCAAGCATTACGGTCCTAACATTGACCGTATTGCTTATTACGAACGCCCTTGGGCAAAACAACTGCGCAACTGGTATTCCGGCCAAGGAGTTAACTGGCGT
>JALRKY010000026.1 GCA_023260985.1 Altererythrobacter sp.
ACGGAACGGCGGCGCATGCAGCGGCGCCTAGGCACGCGCGACTCGCGCGTGCGCCAGATCCTAGTGGCCGGAATCGAACGCGCCGACGGCAGCGGATGGGCCGTGGTGCGACAGCCGCTCCCTCCCCGCGCGCGCGGCATGGTCGGTTCGATCCTGTTCCAGACACTTGTGATCTTCGCGGTCCTGTTCACGTTGCTGTTCCTGGTGCTGCGGCGCATGACGCGCCCGCTCGCCGAACTGACCGACCGGGTCAGGCATTTCTCGAACCGGCCTGAGCGCGCGCCGCTGCTCGAAGAGCACGGGCCGGACGACATGCGCCGGCTGATCGCTGCGCACAATGGGATGGAAACCCGCATCCTCGCGCTGCTCGACGAGAAAGACGTGATGCTTGGCGCGATCGGGCATGACCTCAAGACCCCGCTCGCGGCGCTGCGCGTGCGGATCGAAAGCGTGCCTGATGAAACCCAGCGCTCGCGCATGGCGCAAAGCATCGAAGACATTACGCGCACGCTCGACGACATTCTCGAACTGGCGCGGCTCGGCAGGTCGGGCGAAGTCAGTGAGCGGACCGATTTGTCCGCGCTGGTCGCATCGGTGGTCGACGAATATGAGGATTTGGGCGAACCGGTCGAACTGGGCGAAGGGCCGCGACTTGCATTGCCCCTGCGCCCCACGCTGCTGCGGCGCACGATCCGCAATTTGATCGACAATGCGCTGCGCTATGGCGGCGGCGCGCGGGTCGAAATCGTCCGGGGCCCAACCTCGGCAACGATCCGCATCGACGACGACGGGCCAGGAATTCCCGAGGGCCGGATGGCCGCGATGATGGAGCCTTTCTCCCGCGGCGAGGTAAGCCGCAACCGCGCCACCGGCGGCGCGGGTCTGGGCCTTACGCTGGCGCGCGCGATCGCCGAACAGCACGGCGGATCGCTAATCCTCGCCAACCGGCCCGAAGGCGGGATCCGCGCGGAAATCCGCCTGCCACTGCGCTAGGGCGGGGTTCCCTGCCAATAGACGTTGATCGCCTTGCCGAAGGGCAAGTGATCGTCTTCGTTGAAGCCCGAGGCGGCGACTTCTCCCTCCCAAAGGATCGCGGCGTCATGATGCGGCAGCAAGGCGCGGACCCGCTCCTGTGCCTGTGCATCCAGCGCGGCAAAACCCGCCCACAACTGTTCGAGGCAGCAGAGCCGATAGCGCGAAACGGGCAGCTTCGCGTATTGGACGCCTCGCACTGTCATCGCGAAATGTGTGTCGCCGCGCGCATAGGCCGCCGCGTTCTCGCGATACTGGACAAGGTGCGTCTCGCAGATCTCGCGCAGCATCCCGGCGGCATCATCGGGTACCGCATCAAGGAAATGCGGATGCGAAACTCCGCCCGCCTTCCACATCCGCGCGACCCATTCGAACACCAGCGGCGCGCGATTGCGCATGATCTCGGCTGGGGTCGGGTCCTGCCCGAAATGGCGGAACATCGGCCCCATCATCCTTGCCGGTGCCGGTGGCACCCGCGATGAGTCCGTGGCGGTTGGCGCGTGCGAGGTCGAGATATTGCTTTTCGCCATTGTTGGCGAGACCGATGAAGATGGTTCTCATTGGCGTGGCTGGCGTCCTTGTGACCTCTAGTTGGAGACCATGTGTGGAGCGGCGCGGGCAGCGCGGTCAAGGGAGCGGTCAAGTGCTCGACTTGTCGCGCGAATAGAGTAAGGCAGGCCTCATGGGCCAAGCCGCTCCCTTCATCCTGCTCGATGATGCACGTGTGCATGGCGCTGCACCGGCGCATCTGTTCGAGAACCCGCGCCAGGTCTTCGTGGCGCAGCGCGCCAAGGACGTCGCCGATGCGCTCGCCGCCGCCGATGCCGCGCGGCGCGAAATCGGCGGCACGCTGGCGGGCTATATCGCCTATGAAGCCGGGCTGGCGCTCGAGCCGAAACTGGCCGCGCTGGCCGATAGGCGCAGCGGCGCAGCAGGCCCGCTGGTGTGGCTCGGCCTGTTCGACGAACCGCAGGAAATCCCCGCCTCCGAAGTGCCGGGATGGCTAGCGGAGCGCGCCGAGGGCGGAGCTTCGATCGGCCCGATGGAACCGCAATTGTCGACCGGCGGATATGTCGCGGCCTTCGAACAGTTACAGGAGGCGATCCGCGCGGGCGATATCTATCAGGTCAACCTCACCTACCAGCTCACAGGTTCCTTTCGCGGCGATCCACTGGCGCTCTACGCCGTGCTGCGCCCCGCAGCCGAGGCAGGCTATGGCGGGCTGCTGTTCGATGGTTCGCACTGGCTGCTGAGCCTTTCGCCCGAGCTGTTCTTCTCACTCAAGGGAGACGAGGCGAAAGCCAAGCCGATGAAGGGCACGCGCCCGCGCGGCGCCACCGAAGAGGCCGACCTCGAGCTGGTCGACGAACTCGCCGGTTCGGTGAAGGACCGGGCCGAGAATTTGATGATCGTGGACCTGATGCGCAACGACCTGTCGCGAGTTGCGAAAGCGGGCAGCGTGCGGGTCGATGCGCCCTTCACGGTCGAAAGCTATCCCACCGTGCACCAGATGGTTTCGACCGTGTGCGCCCGGTTGCAACCGGGCAAGGGGGCGGTGGATCTTGTCCGCGCGATCTTCCCCTGCGGCTCGATAACCGGCGCGCCCAAGATCCGCGCGATAGAACTGATCGAGGCAGTCGAACGCGACGCGCGAGGCCCCTATTGCGGGGCGATTGGCCGGATCGACGCCAACGGCGATGCGGCCTTCAACGTCGCCATCCGCACGCTGCGGCTGACCCCGGAAGAGAACAATCGCGGCCGCACGGTAATGGGGGTCGGATCGGCCATTGTCGCTGACAGCGAAGCCATGGCCGAACGGCGCGAATGCGAAGTGAAAGCTGGCTTCCTGCGCCGCGCGACGCCCGATCAGCAAGTCGCCGATTGCGATTTGATCGAGACCATGCTGTTCGACCCCGAAAGCGGGATCGACCTGCTAAAACTGCATCTGGAGCGGATCAAGGCCTCGGCGCATGAGCTGGGCTTCTCCTTCGATCGCCATGCGGCACGCAACCAGATCCAGGCGCTGTGCTTCAACCTCGAAACGCGCAGCAAGGTGCGGCTGCTCGCGTCGCATCGCGGCGCGCTGGCCCTCGAAGCCGGGCCGCCCCCCGCTCCGCCCCAAGCGCCCTTACGCTGCATCGCGCTGCCGCTGCCGGTCGATCCGCGCGACTGGCGCCTGCGCCACAAGACCAGCGATCGCGGTTTCTATGCCGAAGCGCTTGCGGCCGCGCATGGCGAGGGCGCGGACGAAGCGCTGCTGGTGCACCCGGACGGTTTCGTCACCGAAGGCAGCTTCACCAGCATCTTCGTTGAGCAGGGCGACATGCTGCTCACCCCGCCGCTGCAGCTGGGCCTGCTGCCCGGCGTCCTGCGCCGTTCGCTGATCGAAGCGGGCAAGGCGCGCGAGGCCGAGCTGACGCTGGACGACCTAGCCAACGGATTCCTGCTGGGCAATGCAGTGCGCGGGCTGGTCGAGGCACAGCTTATATGAAAATCGATATCCTTTACGAAGACGGCGAAGCGCTGGTGATCGACAAGCCCGGCGGGCTGCCGATCGAGCGCCCGCGCAAGGGCGGGCCTTCACTCGAAGACCATCTCGACCAGTTCAAGCTTGGCTTCCAGCGCGCACCCATGCCGGTTCACCGGCTCGACACCGACACCGGCGGCTGCCTGCTGCTGGCGCGCAATCCGAAGGCGCTGGCGCGGTTTTCGCGCGCCTTCGAGGAAGGTGCAGTGGCCAAGACCTACCTCGGCCTCGTCGCTGACGAGCTGCAGGAGTCGGAAGGCCGGATCGAGCTGGCGCTGTCCAAGATCAGCTCGAAGGAAAAGGGCTGGCGCATGATTCCGGCGAAGAGAGGCAAGCCTTCGATCACCGACTGGCGGCGGCTCTGGGTGGGCGATGGCGTGACACTGGTCGAGTTCCGCCCGGTGACGGGCCGGACTCACCAGATCCGCGTTCATGCCGCTTCAGGGCTCCGCTTCCCGCTGGTGGGCGACCCGGTGTACGGAAAGCCCAATCCGCGCTGCCGGCGCACCATGCTGCATGCCTCGACGCTGGAGGTGCAGCGAGCAGGCAAGACGCCGATCGTCGCGAACAGCCCGCTGCCTGCCGATTTCGCCGCTTTCGACCTCCCCCCGGTGGAACAATGGGCGATCCCGGCCTGATCGACCGCGCACTGGCGCTGGCCGAGGAGAGCTTTCTCGCCGGAAGCGGTCCTGGCGGGCAGAACGCGAACAAGGTCGCGACCGAAGTGCAGCTGCGCGTCAACGCCTACAAGCTGCGCCTGCCGCCCGAAGTCTTCGCGCGGCTTCGCCAGCTTTCGGGCAGCAGGTTCACCCTTTCGGGTGACCTGCTCATCACCGCCAAGGAACACCGCACGCAGGAAGCGAATCGGGCCGAAGCCCGCGAGAAGCTGGCGCAACTGCTCGAAGAAGCGCAGCGCGTACCCAAGAAGCGCGCCAAGAGCCGGCTCAACCGCGTGGGCAAGGTAGAACGGCTCAAGACCAAGAAGGCGCGCGGCGCGGTGAAGGCCAGTCGCAGCAAGGTAACGCGCAACCACTGGTGAGCGCTGTCCCAGCTTGACTTTTGCCCGTGGATCGGCAAATGCGCGCCGCGAAGAGGCGGCGCTATGCGCGTCGCCTGTTGTTTTTTTGGCCCAACGGGCCCCCATTTGATCTTAGGAAAACGCCATGGCGAAGCCCGCAACCGTCAAGATCCGGCTGGTCTCGACCGCCGACACCGGCTTCTTCTATGTCACGAAGAAGAACCCGCGGAACATCACCGAGAAGATGACCTTCCGCAAGTATGACCCGGTCGTGCGCAAGCACGTCGAGTTCAAGGAAGCCAAGATCAAGTGATCTGGTATGGATTTCGGGCACGCCCGAAGTTCAGTGACGGTTGAATGCTTCGCGGCTAACAGGCGAAGCATGATGACCAAATCTTTCCCGATCAAGGCACAGCCGCTGCGCGCTGCGCTAGTGGCAGCTTTGCTTGTTGCCGCTCCAGCCGCCGCGCTGTTCGCCCCCCAGCAAAAGCTCGAAGCCGCCGAAGGCGATCTCGACCGCGCGGTGGGCGCGCTCCGGGCGATTTCGACCATGCAGGCCGATTTCTCGCAGACCGACCGGATGGGGCAGGTCGTGAGCGGCGTGATGACGCTCAAACAAGGCGGCAAGATTCGCTTCGAGTATGAAAAGAGCATCCCGCTGCTCGTCGTTTCGAACGGGCGCTCGCTCTATCTCGTCGATTACGAGGTCAACCAGGTCCAGCGCTGGCCGATTCGCAATTCCCCGCTCGGCGCGCTGCTTGACCCCACTCGCGATATCTCGCGCTTCGGCAAATTGATCCCGACCGGCAATCCCGATGTGATCAGCATCGAAGTACGCGACCCCAAGCGGCCCGAGTTCGGCTTGATCACGATGATCTTCGTGCGCGACGCCTCTGCACCGGGCGGGCTCGAGCTCAACACCTGGGTGGCGCTCGATGCGCAGAACCAGCGTACCACCGTGCGCCTGCGCAACCAGCGCTACGGAGTCGGGGTTGCTGACAGCGCATTCACCTTCAAGGATCCGCGCCAGTCGTCTCGTCGCCCGCGCTGAACGTTTCGATCCCCTGCGGTTGTAAGAATGCGACAGAATGTCGCGTTCCATTCATTCACGCGAAAGCCGAACAGGAGTAGCTTGCATTTGCAAGGCGAGCGGAGGCGGGTTTCCCCCCTGTTGCCCGAACCTTCCGCAAGAATGCCTTGAACAAGCGTGACGAACGCTCAAATGAACCCTCGTGCCAATGCCACCGGCACGAGGGTCTTTTGTTTGAATGTGGCTTAGGCTTGCTGCGAATTGCGGTTGGCTGCGCTTCCGGTGCTCACGTGCCAACAGTACGCTCCGCTCCGGTTCTCGCCTCTCACAATTCTCGCTGGCGCCTAAACCACATGCAGCGCCCGGCTATTCCTTCCAACCGAGCGCCTTGACCATGATGTCATAGATCAGGTTCTGCTCGATCACGCCGCGCACGCGCTCGGCGCCCGGGCCCTGGCCGTATAGCGCCACGTCTTCGCCACCATGCGTTTCGCTGCCGAGCGGGATGGTCGCCTGCTGGTGCGCCTTCACCCCGGTTTCGGGCATCGGGCGATCGGCCATTCCCGCAATCGAACCTGGGCCATTGCCATAGCCGAGCGTGGTGTAGGGCTTGCCGTCTTCGGCCAGCGCGGGGCCGTCGTAATCGCTGCCCGCGCCTTCGCCGCCAGCGGGCGAGTGGACGTAGCCGAGAATATCGTTGCCGCGACGCGGATAGCCCGACATGGTGAAGACATGGCTGTGGTCGGCCGTCACCAGGATCAGCGTTTCCGCGGGATCGGTGTGCTCGATCGCATATTGGATCGCGCTGGTGAACTCAACCGCTTCCTCCAGCGCATAGCCGGCCTGCCCGGCGTGATGGCCGTGGTCGATCCGGCCCGATTCGACCATCAAATAATAGCCCTGCGGATCGCCATCGAGGAGCGAGATGGCCGTGGCAGTCATTTCGGTCAGTGTCGGTTCGGTCGAATCCGCGGCGCGGTCGACGGTGTAGGTCATGTGGCTCGGCGAGAAAAGGCCGAGTACCGGCTTGCCTTCAGGCGCGGCGGCCAGTTGCGCAGCAGTCTCGACATAGGTGCCGCCGCTCCGCGCCACCCATCCTGCGGGCAGGTCCGCACCGGCGTCGAGCCGCATCCCGCGCTTTTCCTTGCCAAAGAAGGCGCCGCGCCCGCCGCCCAATGCGAGGTCGAAATCCTTCGACACGAGCTGCGAGGCTATGTCCGTGCAGCCTTGCGCGCGTGCTTCGGCAGGCATGGCGGCATCGGCTTCCCAGTCGCGATTGGGCACATGCGCATAGACCGCTGCCGGCGTCGCATGGGTGATGCGTGCGGTGCTTACGATGCCCAAAGCCAGCCCGCGTTCCTTCGCCTGTTCGCCCAGCGTCGGCAGGCGATGCGCCAGCGCGGCAAGGCAATCGCTGTGCGGCGTTTCGGGGCCTACCCCGAGCATGCCGATCCGTGTCTTGACCCCTGTTTGCATGGCGCTGGCCGTGCCTGCGCTGTCGGGCACCTGCGCATTGGTGTTGTAGGTTTTGACCAGCGCAACGTTCTGGAACCGCTCGAACGGCAGCACATATTCCTCGCCGGTCTGGCCATGCTTCTGCCCGGCATAGATGCGCGCGGCGGTGATGGTGGAGATTCCCATGCCGTCGCCGATGAACAGGATCACGTTCTTCGCCTTGGGTTCGGCCTGCACGGCTACCGGCGCGGAAGCGCTCGCCACCGGCGCTTGCGATGCGGCCGCAGTGGTGCAGGCGGCGAGCGGAAGGGCCAGCAGGGCAGCAAAAGTGAGCGTGCGACGCGCGCGGATCATGGCAGAATCTCCTGTTTGCATGCGCTCGCTATCCGCAAAAAATGTGACGGGAAAGCGAAAGGTGTGGGCTGGACCCTTTGCCCGGCGCCTCCTAAGTGCTGAGCCATGGTTTCTATCGCTACCTGGAATATCAATTCGGTGCGGCTGCGGCTGCCGATCGTAGAACGCTTTATCAAGGAGGAGGCGCCCGACGTGCTGTGCCTGCAGGAGATCAAGTGCCAGGAGCACCAGTTCCCTGCCGAAGCGCTCGCGGCGCTGGGCTATGAGCATCAGGCGGTGAACGGGCAGAAGGGCTATCACGGCGTCGCGACCGTGAGCCGGATCCCGCTGCGCGAATTCTCTCGGCACGATTGGCAGAACAATGGTGAAGCCCGCCATGTCGGGGTGGAACTGCTCGGCCCGGGCAAGGGAATCGTGGTCGAAAACGTCTACATCCCCGCCGGTGGCGACGAGCCTGACCGCAGCATCAACCCCAAGTTCGGGCAGAAGCTCGATTTCCTCGAGCGGATGACGCGCTGGGCCGACAAGCTCGACCGTCCGACGGTAATCGTCGGCGATTTCAACATCGCCCCGCTCGAAAGCGATGTGTGGAACCACAAGCAGCTTCTCAACGTCGTCAGCCACACGCCGCTAGAGGTCGATACCTTGCAGCGCTTCAAGGACGCTCATGGCTGGACCGACATCGGGCGCGATTTCATCCGCGATCCCGAACGCTATTACAGCTGGTGGAGCTATCGCGCGAAGGACTGGAAGGAGAACGATCGCGGGCGGCGGCTCGACCATATGTGGGCCAGCGCGGATCTCGCGAGGCAGGCGAGCGGTCACCGCCTGCTCGAGGATGCGCGCGCCTGGGAAAAGCCGAGCGATCACGTGCCGCTGATCACGGAGTTCAGCCTCTGACGGGCCATGCGCCTTCGCCGTCGCGGCGGGTCGCGCAAGCGATCGACGCCCTGCGGCATGGCTGGCCGCTGGCGTTCGAGGGCGGGCCGGTGCTGCTGCCCGCGGAAACCGCCGCTGCAGCGGAAACCAGGGCCGACCACATGCTCATCTCGGCGGCGCGCACCGCCACGCTCAAACTGGCCAACCAGCGCGAAGCCGCAGTGCCGCATGCCCCCGTGCTGATCCGCGGTGGCGAGCCTTTCAAGCCGTTCGAAGCGCGCGCGGTGGCCGATCCGGCGCTCGATCTCGCCAATCCGTTCAAGGGCCCATACCGGGCCGAAGCGCTCGACTGGCGCGAAGTGGCCGAGGCCGCGCTCGAACTCGCACGGATCGCGGGCATATTGCCCGCCTTCCTGGTCGATCCCGACAATGCGGGCGAAGCGGTGCCGATCGCCGCGAGCGACCTTGCCGCCTGGGCTGACCGGGCGCAGCTTTTGATCGCGACCCGCGCGCATCTGCCCGTCAGCGCCAGCGACACCGCCGAGATCGTCGCATTCCGCAGCGCCGACGACACGCGCGAGCATGTCGCGCTGGTGATCGGAGCACAGCGCGGCGATGTAGTGCCGCTGGTGCGGCTCCATTCCGAATGCCTCACCGGCGACATCCTCGGCAGCCTCAAATGCGATTGCGGCCCACAGCTCGACGCGGCGCTGGCGGCAATGGCCGAAGAGGCTGCGCGCGGCGGCTGGGGGGCGCTGCTCTACCTGCGGCAGGAGGGACGCGGGATCGGACTGGTAAACAAGCTGCGCGCCTATCGCCTGCAGGACCAGGGCTTTGACACGGTCGAGGCCAACCAGCGGCTCGGCCTGCCAGACGAAGCGCGCGATTTCCCTACCGCGGCGCGTATGCTCGAATTGCTCGGCGCGCGAAAAGTGCGGCTGATGACGAACAATCCGAAGAAGGTCGCGGCGCTCGAAGCCGCCGGGATCGAAGTCACCGAACGCGTGCCGCACCAGCTGCCCGAGAACCTGCACAATGCGCGCTATCTCGCGACCAAGCGCGACCGCTCGGGACATTTGCTCAAGTGAATGCAGTGTCGATCCAGCCCTAAGCAACAGGCGATAAGCGCATTTATATCACTCGGCGGGGATTGTAAGCACGATTGCACGATCGGGCCTCAAAGGTTATCGGACCATGTGCTGGCCCGGTCCGGGACGTTTCCAGGAGAGAATGAGATGGAGAAGACCACGCTGCTGTTCGCCCTTGCCGGTTCGCTGGCGCTCGCCGCCTGCGGCGGTGCCGACGATGCCTCGATCGACGCCGAAGCCGATACCGTCGAAATGCCGGCCGACGCTGCGCTCGAAGGCGTGACCGATGCTCCGGCGGAAGACGCCGACGCAAACAGCGACCAAGCCGCCGTAACCGAAGAGGTCGCCACCGAAGCCGCCGACGCGGCCGCCGATGTCGCCGCCGCTGCGGAAGCTGCCGCTGACGCCACCGAGTAGGCCGCGCAGCGCCGCTTGCGCTGACGGAGGAATGGGCGGGCGAATTGCCAGTCGGCGATTCGTCCGCTTTTCCTTTTTGACACGGGCGTTATGGAATGGGCGCCACTCCTGCCATATTGGGCAGGCGACAGTCGAACCGCACGCTTGGATGAGCAGGTCCAAACCGAGCCGCCGCCACCACAGCTGGGCAACAGCGAGAGGATACCAGATCGATGCAGCAGACCGGCATGGACCCAGACATCTTCGAACAGTTCATCGACCAGCTTGAGCGATATGTGCGCGAGCGACTGATCCCGGCCGAAAAAGAAGTGATCGCCAACGACCACATCCCTGACGACATCGTCAAGGAGATGAAGGACATGGGGCTATTCGGGCTGACGGTGCCGGAAGAATATGGCGGTGCGGGGCTCAACGTCACGCAATATGCGCACACGGTGAAATGCATGAGCTATGCCGCCCCGGCCTTCCGCTCCATCTTCTCGATCAATGTCGGCATGTTCAATTCGGCGATCAAGAACGGCGCGACCGAAGCGCAGAAGGCCGAATGGTGGCCGCGCATCGCCGCTGGCGAAATCGCCTGTTTCGGCTTGACCGAACCCGGATCGGGATCGGACAGCGCCGCGATGCAGACCTTCGCCAAGCCCGATCCTTCGGGCAATGGCTGGATCCTCAACGGAACCAAGCGCTACATCACCAATGCGCCGCATGCGAATGTCGGCCTGATCATGGCCCGCACCGAGAGGGAAAACCTGCCCAAGAACGCGCATGTCAGCGCTTTCCTGGTGCCGATGGACGCGCCCGGGGTGGCCGTGGGCAGCGCCGATCACAAGATGGGCCAGTCGGGCAGCCATATCGCCGACATCATCCTCGAAGACGTCCATGTGCCGGGCGAAGCGCTGCTGGGCGGCGAGACCGGCAAGGGTTTCATCTTCGCGATGAAGAGCCTCGACAATGGCCGTATTTCGGTCGGCGCAGCCTCGACCGGCTATGCCCGCCGTGCGCTCGACAGCGCGATCCGCTATGCCAATCAGCGCAAGGCATTCGGCGAACCCATCGCCAATTTCCAGCTGATCCAGCAGATGCTGGCCGAAAGCGAGACCGAGATCTACGCCGCCGAATGCATGATGGCCGATGTGACTGCGCGCGCCGATGCGGGCGAGAACATCCTGCGCAAGGCCGCCGCCTTCAAGGTGTTCGCTTCGGAAATGTGTGGCCGCGTGGTCGACCGCGTGGTGCAGATCTATGGCGGCGCGGGCTACCTCGCCGAATATGACGCCGAGCGCTTCTTCCGCGATGCGCGCATCTATCGCATCTACGAAGGCACCACCCAGATCCTGCAGCTGCAGATCGCCAAGCACATGCTGCGCGAGTGGGCTGCGGTCAATGGCTGAGCCGAGCCTGCCCGCACCCTCCGCCCTTCCACCCGGAGCCTACCGGAATGCCATCCGGGTGGAAGGGCGGAGGGTGCGGGCGGCACGGCAGCGAGGAAAGCGCTCATGTGCTTTCCGCATCCAAGAAGGAGGCTAGATGTACCAGCTGCTTTCGGGCCTGTCGATCATCGAGGTGTCGAGCTTCGTCGCCTCGCCCACCGCCGGGCTCTATTGCGCGCAGATGGGCGCGGAAGTGATCCGCGTCGATCACAAGGCGGGCGGGCTCGACTACAACCGCTACATGCTGACCAGCGAAGGCCGCTCGCTTAGCTGGGAAAACCTCAATCGCGCGAAGAAGTCGGTCGCGCTCGACCTGCAATCGGGCGAAGGGCGCGA
The DNA here is from genome assembly GCA_023260985.1 of Altererythrobacter sp. Taxonomy (GTDB): domain Bacteria; phylum Pseudomonadota; class Alphaproteobacteria; order Sphingomonadales; family Sphingomonadaceae; genus Erythrobacter. The sequence continues at coordinate 11,567 of JALRKY010000026.1, forward strand.
ACTGCTGGTCGAACTCGCGGCGAAAACCGGCCAGTGCATCACCAATTTGCCTGAGAAGAGCTTCATGAGCCATGGCGCGCTGGCAGCGCGGCGGCAGGACATGGTCAGCGTGCGGATCATGGGCTGGCACGACGGGCGGCAGGCGATGGATTTCACCGTCAATGCCGCCAGCGGATACCCGCTGATGTGCGGCCCGGAAGAGTGGGACCCGGCGACGGCCCCGCCGGTCAACCAGGTGCTGCCCGCATGGGATTTCATAACCGGCGCCTATTCCGCCTTCGCGCTGCTGGCCGCGCTGCGCCATCGCGATGCAACCGGCGAAGGCAGCGAAGTGCGCGTGCCACTGGGCGATGTCGCGATCGGGACCATGGCCAATTCGGGCTCGCTCGCCGAAATGCTCTATCGGGGTTCGGACCGCCCGCGGCTGGGCAATGCGATATGGGGCGCCTTCGGGCGCGACTTCAGGAGCCGCGACGGCCAGCGCTTCATGGTCGCCGCGCTCACGCCCAAGCAGTGGAGCGGGCTGGTCGCCGCGTTCGGTGTCGCTGGCGAGATCGCCGCGCTCGAAGCCGAGCTGGGGGTCCGCTTCGCCGATGGCGACACACCCCGCTTCGTCCATCGCCACCGTCTGTTCGACCTGTTCCAGGCCGCCTCCGAGCGGCACGATTATGCCGATCTGGCGGAGCGACTGGCCGGGCAGGGCTGCACGTTCGAGCGCTATCGCACCATGCACGAGGCCGCCAACGATCCGGTGCTGGTGGCGAACAATCCGCTTTTCGGCCCTTCGCCCGCCAACCCCTCGGGCTTCGAATATCCAGCCACGCGCAGCTTTGCGCATATGCCCGAAAAGCAGGTCGGCGATCCCAAACCCGCCCCCTATCTGGGGCAGCACAGCGAAGAAGTCCTGGTCGAGAGGCTGGGGCTGTCTTCGGGTGAGATCGGTCGGCTGATCGATGCCGGCACCGTCGCCACCAGCGACGCCTGAGAAGACAAGGACGAGAAATGAGCAAACGACGCACCGCCATCGTATCGCCGCTCCGCACTCCGGTCGGCAGGTTCCAAGGGTCGCTCGCCCCGCTTAACGCCGGGCAATTGGGCGCCGTGATCCTCAAGGCCCTGATCGAGCGCAGCGGGATCGATCCCGCGCGGGTCGACGATGTCGTTTTCAGCCAGGGCTATGGCAGTGGCGAAGCACCCGCGATCGGCCACTGGAGCTGGCTCGCCGCGGGCCTGCCGCTCGAAGTGCCCGGCTTCCAGCTCGACCGGCGCTGCGGCTCGGGCGTGCAGGCGGTGGCGACCGCCGCAATGATGGTCGAAACCGGCATGGCCGATGTCGTGGTCGCGGGCGGCTGCGAGAGCATGTCGAATGTCGAACATTACACCACCGACCTGCGCGGCGGGGTTCGCATGGGCGACATGGTTCTGCACGACCGCCTGACGCGCGGGCGGCTGATGAGCCAGCCGATTGAGCGTTTCGGCGTGATCACCGGCATGATCGAGACTGCCGAAAACCTCGCCAAGGACTACGGCATCAGCCGCGAAGCCGCGGACGCCTATGCCGTGCGCAGCCACCGCAATGCAGCGGCGGCATGGCAGGAGGGCAAATTTGCCGAGCAGCTCGTCCCGGTCGAAATCCCGCAGCGCAAGGGCGGCCCGGTGATGTTCGACCATGACGAAGGCTACCGCGCGGATGCGAGCATGGAATCGCTCGGCAGCCTGCGCGCGATCGACCTCAAGCGCGATCCTGAAGCCATCGTAACCGCAGGCAACGCCAGCCAGCAGAACGATGCGGCGGCGGCCTGCCTGGTCGTGGCCGAAGACAAGCTTGAGGAGCTCGGGCTCGAACCCATGCTGTGGTTCCACGGCTGGGCACCGGCGGGCTGCGACCCGAGCCGCATGGGGATCGGCCCGGTTCCGGCAGTCGAGCGACTGTTCGCGCGTACCGGCATGGGCTGGGACGATATCGGGCTTGTCGAACTCAACGAAGCTTTCTCGCCTCAGGTGCTGGCGGTGCTCAAGGGTTGGGGTTGGTCCGAGGACGACAGCCGCATGGACATGCTCAACGTCAACGGCTCGGGCATTTCGCTCGGCCATCCGATTGGCGCGACCGGCGGGCGCATCCTGGCCGACATGGCGCATGAGATGCACCGGCACGGTGTGCGCTATGGCCTCGAGACCATGTGCATAGGCGGCGGACAGGGCATCGCCGCGATCTTCGAGCGCGCGGCGTAATGGGTGAATGGGACGCCTGGCTGGGGCGTGAGCTGGTCCAGTCCGACACGCTCGACCCCGCGCTAGCGCGGCGCTGGTGTGCGACATTCGACCTGGTACCCCCGGCCGACGGCATCATACCGCAGGGCATACATCTGTGCCTATGCACGCCCGAAGCGCCTCAAGCTGCGCTAGGCCAGGACGGGCACCCTGCCCGCGAGAACAGTCCGGCGAGCTTCTTCCCGCCGATCCCGCTGCCGCGCCGTATGTGGGCGGCGAGCGACATCGCCTTCATCGCGCCGATCCGCGTCGGCGCCGCGATAGAGCGCACCAGCCGCATCGCGTCGATCGCGGAGAAGGAAGGCTCGACCGGAAAGCTCGTCTTCGTCGAGGTCGAACATTCCACCAGTGCTGACAGGGCAGTGGCGATCCGCGAGAAGCAGACGCTGGTCTATCGCGACGCCATGCCTGCCGACGCGCCGCTCAGCCCGCCTCCGGCAGGAGACGGGAGTTTCGACCCATCGGGCTGGGATGCGGATTGCACGATCACGCCCGATCCGCGGCTGCTGTTCCGCTATTCGGCGCTGACCTTCAACACCCACCGCATCCATTACGACCTGCCCTATGCACGCGACGTCGAGCGCTATCGCGGGCTGGTGGTCCACGGCCCGCTGATGGCGAGCCTGCTGCTTCAGATGGCGGCGCGCGTGCTTGGCGAGCATACGGTCAAGACCTTCGCTTTCCGCGCGGTCAGACCTGCGATTGCCGACGAGCCACTGCACCTGGCGATGAGCAGGACTGACGACGGATTTGAATTGGGCGCCTTCGCCAGCGATGGCCGCCAGTGCGTGAAGGCGAGCGCCACTCTCTAATCGCTCTCCGGTGGCACCGGATAGCCAGCGATCGGATTAAGCACGCCATAGGTCTCCTTCAGCGGCTCGTACCCCAGTGCCGGGAAATCGAGCGGCGCGGGCTCGACATTCGTATCGGGTGGCCGGTCGAGCAGGTCGCGGATCAGCGTCAGCCGCCCGCGTTTCTGGTCGTTGAAATCAACCAGCGGCCATGGCGCCCAATCGGTCTGCGTCGCGGCCAGCATCGCTTCGCGCGCATCGGTATAGGCCTGGTATTTCTCGCGCGCGGCAAAATCGGTCGGCGAGAGTCTCCAGCGTTTGAGCGGATCATCGAGCCGTTCTTTCAGCCGCGCTTCCTGTTCGGCCTGGTCGGCTGCGAGCCAGTATTTGAACAGCAGGATTTCGTCATCGACCAGCTGGCGTTCGAATTTCGGCGCGTGATCGAGAAAAGCCGCTACCTGGGCCTCCGAGGCGAAGCCCATAACCCGTTCGACGCCCGCGCGATTGTACCAGCTACGGCCGAACAGCACTACGATCCGCGCGCCGGTGGCTTTGGCGCAGCGCGCCATGGCGACCAGCTCTTTCTCGAGGGGTTCGAGCAGGTCCTCGTACTGCTTGCGCTTGATCGCCTCCACCTGCACCCCCAATCCCGAACCCTCCGGGCGTTTGCACATCGCGCCCCGCCGTGATATAGTTGCAATTGTAACTATGGCTACGATCGCAGAACCCAAGCAGGACTTTTCGATCCTGCCCGACTTACCCGCAGATGTCTTCACTGCGCCGCTCAAAAAGCCCGTGCATGTGGGGGCTGACTGGCTTGAGCCCGCGCAGACCGACTATTCGTCGGAAGACCATCAGGTGTGGGACGATCTTTTCGCGCGCCAGATGCGGGTCCTACCCGGCCGTGCCGCCACCGCATTCATGGAAGGTCTGGAAAAGCTCGACCTCGGGCGCGGCGGAGTGCCCGAATGCGGCAAACTGAGCGAGGAACTGGGTGCGTTGACCGGCTGGAGCGTGGTGCCCGTGCCCATGCTAATCCCCGATCACGTGTTCTTCTGGCACCTGGCCAACCGCCGCTTCCCGGCGGGCAATTTCATCCGCACGTGCGAGACCTTCGATTACATCCAAGAGCCTGACGTCTTCCACGACGTGTTCGGCCATGTGCCAATGCTGACCGATCCGGTCTTCGCCGACTACATGCAGGAATATGGCCGCGCCGGGTGGAAGGCGATGCGCTATAACCACTTGAAGGCGCTTGGTGCGCTCTACTGGTACACGGTGGAATTCGGGCTGATCGAGGAAGCGCCGGACGATATCCGTGCCTATGGCGCGGGCATATTGTCGGGCCCGACCGAAGCGATGTTCTCGGTCGAGGCGAAAAGCCCCAATCGCATCATGCTCAATGTCGACCGGGTGATGCGCACCGATTACGTGATCAGCGACCTGCAACCGACCTATTTCGTGATCGAGAGCTTCGAAGATCTCTACCACCAGACGGTGGAGCGCGATTTCGACCGGCTTTATCGCTCGCTGCCGCCGGCCTTCACCTATGCCAATACGGCGGTGATCGACGTCGACAATGTGATCCATCGCGGCACGCAGGAATATCTGCTGCGCGGTGGACGCGGCAGCGGCACGAAACCGGTCTGATTGGCAGGAACGGTGGCCTCGCTCAGGCCGAGCGGCGCTTCTCGATAATCTTGTAGGCAGCCGAAACCAGCACGCCGCCGAAAATCCCGGCAGCGAGCGCGAGCCAACTGAGCTCGCCAAGCATCACGCCTTTGTTCGCGAGCAGCCCGGACGCGAGAGCTCCGGCAACGCCCAGCGCAAGGTCGCGGCGGATGCCAGGCATGTCTTCCACGCGGGTGACGATCGCGGCGAGCCAGCCGATCAGCGCGCCGATCAAGATAAGACAGATAACCGACATAAGGCACTAGTCTCTGGCACAGGCACCGAGCCCGTGTTCGCTTGGAAAAACAGGCAGCGAGGCGATTGGTTCCTGCCTATCCGCATTCATCGCATTGCCAGCCATGCCAGCGCCGCGCCGCCCAGCAGGATACGATACCATGCGAAGGGCGCAAAACCATAGCGGCTGACGTAAGCGACGAAGGCGCGGATCACGACCAGCGCGACGATGAACGCCGCTACGAAACCGATCGCGATATGGTCCCAGCCGATTATCCCGCCGCCCGAAAGCAGCTTTTCCGGTTCGGCCAGGATCTTCACCGTCGCCGCGCCGAGCATGGTCGGCACCGCGAGGAAGAAGCTGAATTCGGCGGCGGTCTTGCGGCCCATACCCATCGCCAACGCGCCCAGGATCGTCGCGCCCGAACGGCTGGTGCCGGGGATCATCGCGAGGCACTGTATGAAACCGATGCAGACCGCCTTGCTCAGCGGCAGCGCAGCGACCCCGCTATCCTCGCCCGGGCGGACGGTCTTCTCCAGCCCCAGCATGGCGATCCCGCCGATCACCAGCGCCCAGGCCACCACCGTGGGGCTTTCGAGCATCATGTCGATCGTGTCCTTCACCGCCAGCCCGATGATCGCTGCGGGCATGAAGGCGACCAGGATGTTGCGCACGAAGCGGACCGAAGTGGGCTCCCACTTGAGCAGGCCCACGCCCATTGTCCAGAAGGTTCGGAAATAGCTGACCACCACCGCCATGATCGCGCCAAGCTGGATCACGATGTTGAACTGCGCCCATTGCGCGGTGTCATAACCGAACAGTTCGGTGGCGAGGATCAGGTGCCCGGTCGAGGAGACCGGCAGGAATTCGGTCAGCCCTTCGAGGATGCCGAGCAGGATCGCGGTGAGAATAATGCTCATGGGCTTCGCGTCATGGCGCAGCGAGCCGCGAAGTCAAACCCAATACGCAACCGGTACATGCAAAAAGGGCCCCAGCAACCATGCCGAGGCCCCGTTTCGCCAGCCGGAAGGACCGCTTACCAGATCCGCACGCGCTCTTCGGGCGGCAAGTAGAGCGCATCGCCTTCGGTCACGCTGAACGCCTTGTACCAGGCGTCATGGTTGCGGACCGGGCCGTTGACGCGGAATTCGGGCAGCGAGTGCGGGCCAAGGCCCAGCCGCCGCCGATTGTCTTCCTCGCGGCCCATCGCGCGCCAAACCTGCGCCCAGGCAAGGAAGAAGCGCTGGTCGCCGGTCAGCCCGTCGATCACCGGAGCCTCCTGGCCACCCAGCGACATGCGATAGGCACGGTAGGCCATCGACAGGCCGCCGACGTCACCGATGTTCTCGCCCAGCGTCAGCCGCCCGTTCGAACAGGTCTTGCCTTCGTCATAGGGGCAGAACTTGCTGTACTGCGTTGCCAGCGCATCGCCCTTGGCGTCGAACGCCGCCCGATCCTGCTCTTCCCACCAGTTGCGCAGCGTGCCGGTGCCGTCATATTTCGAGCCCTGGTCGTCGAAGCCATGGCCGATCTCGTGCCCGATCACGCCACCGATCGCGCCATAATTGATCGCCGGATCGTTGCTGATCGAGAAGAACGGGCGCTGCAGGATCGCAGCGGGGAACACGATCTCGTTATAGTTCGGCGAGTAATAGGCGTTGACCGTCTGCGGCAGCATGAACCAGTCGCTCTTGTCAACCGGCTGGCCGAGCTTCGCCAGATCGTCGGCGCGACCCCATTCCCGCGCCGCCATGCGGTTGGCGAGCGGATCGTTCGACATTGCGAGCCCTTCATAGGTTTCGAAGCTGTCTGGATAGCCGATCTTGGTGTTGAACGCTTCCAGCTTGCCCAGCGCAGCCTGCTTGGTCACGTCGGTCATCCAGTTGTTCTGTGTGATCCCTTTGGCCATCGCAAGCCGGAGGTTGCCGACCAGCTCCTGCATGGCGGCCTTGCTTTCGGCGGGGAAATAGCGCGCGGCATATTCCTTACCGAGCAATTCGCCGAGCTGACCTTCGACCACATCGACAGCGCGCTTCCAGCGCGGTTCCTGCTCCCGCCGTCCACTCAGCACCTTGCCGTAGAAACCGAAATTGGCTTCGTCGAGCTCGCTCGAAAGCACCGCCGCGTTCGACGAGAGGAAGCTCTTGGCCATATAGGCCTTGATCGTGGCAAGATCGGTGCGGGCGAGAAGCTTCATCATGCCCGGCAGGCCTTCGCCGATCCCTTCGCGGATTTCCGCGCTGAGCTTCAGTTCGGCGGCTTCTTCCTCGCTCGGCGCGATCTGCGCTGCGAGGTAGAATTGCTGCCCACCCAGCCCCGATGCGTCGAGCAGCGTCTGGATCGGGAAGTCACCAGCCATCTCGGTGAGTTCCTCGGGCGTCAGGCGATTGTAGGTCAGGTCGCGATTGCGGCGCGCCACGCGCGACCATTCGATTTTCGCCACTTCGGTTTCCAAGGCGTAAACCGTTTCGGCGGCAGCGACTGGATCGGCATAACCCGCATGGCCGAGCAGCACGGCGAGATAGTCCTTATAGGCCTTGCGGATCGCAAGGTTCTGATCATTGTCGACCAAATAATAATCACGCGTGGGCAGGCCCATGCCGTCGAAGCCGATCGAAACGGCGTGCGTGTCGGGCGCCTTCGAATCGACCGTGACGCCTGCGCCGACCATGCTGGCAAAGGCAGGACCGGCAAACATCACCGCCAGTTCTTCGAGCGAGGCGGCGCCATAGATCCTGGCGAGATAGGGCTGCGCCGGGGCAAGGCCCGAAGCGTCGATCGCTTCGACATCGAGGAAGGCGTTGTAGGCATCGACGATGCGCTGCCCGTCAGAGCCCGGAGCGTGGGTGCCGACGAGCAATTCGTCGATCACCTTCTTCACATTGACGCGCGCATCCTCACCCAGGGCGTCGAAAGCGCCATAGCGCGACTTGTCGGCGGGGATTTCATTCTCGGCCACCCACTTGCCATTCACGAAGGCAAAGAAGTCGTCGCCCGGCTTGACCGAGGGATCGATCGTCGCAGGGTCGAAGCCCCAGGTGCCATAGGTCATCAGCGGCATGCTGGGCGCGGTTTCGGCGGCGGCACCGGAATTGTCATCGGCAAAGGCAGGAGTGGCGAGGGCCAGGGCCATCGCGCTGGCGCCTGCAGCAAGTAAGATCTTGATCATGTGAATGCGTCCCCAAGAAATCGAAAAGCGGCGCTAGAATGCCGATTCCCGCACAACGCCTTAACGTGTGGAAATTTCCCGCGTTGTCATTGGTCGGGCAAATTTGCAGTTGGTCGATTATTGACCCGTTGAACGAGGTATCACGCCGCTTCGCTGGCCGCGAATTGCAGCCGCGCGAGCCGTGCATAGAGCCCGCCCGCAGCCGCCAGCGCGTCATGCGAGCCTTGCTCGACGATCATGCCTTCGTCTAGCACCACGATCCGGTCCGCCGCGCGCACCGTCGCCAGCCGGTGCGCGATCACCAGCGTAGTGCGGTCGCGCATCAGCTCGTCCAGCGCCTGCTGGACCAATTGCTCGCTTTCGGCGTCGAGCGCGCTGGTGGCTTCGTCGAGCAGCAGGATCGGCGCATCGCGCAGCAGGGCGCGGGCAATCGCGATGCGCTGCTGCTGGCCGCCCGAAAGGCGGGTGCCGCTTTCGCCAAGATAGGTGTCGAGCCCTTGCGGCAAGTCGCGAAGGAAGCTTTCGGCATTGGCTGCGTGCGCCGCTTCCCAGATGTCCTCGTCGCTCGCATCCCATTTGCCATAGCGCAAATTGTCACGGGCATTGGCGCTGAACAACACACCGTCCTGCGGCACGAGTGCCATTCGCGCGCGGATATCGGCGGGATCGGCCTTGGTCAGCGGCACCCCGTCGAGCCGGATCGTGCCCGCCTGCGGATCGTAGAAGCGCTCGGCGAGCTGGAAGATGGTCGACTTGCCGGATCCAGATGGGCCAACGATGGCGACTGTCTCGCCCGGTTCGACCTCTAGCGTGAAATCCCTGAGTGCTGCGGCTTCGGGCCGCGTGGGATAGCGGAAGGTGACATTGCGGAACGACAGACTGCCGCGTGGCGGCTCAGGCAGCTTCTCGGGTCGCGCGGGCGGAGCGATGGTGGGCCGCGAATTGAGCAGCTCGCTGAGCCGGCTCGCCGCACCGGCCCCGCGCAGAAGATCGCCATAGACTTCGGTGAGCGAGCCGAAAGATCCCGCCACGAGCCCGCCGGTGATCACGAATGCCGCGATCGTGCCGCCCGAGATCGCACCTTCGGACACCGCAAGCGCGCCGCGCCACATCACCATGGTGATCCCACCGAAGATCAGCAGGATCACGATCGACGTCGTCACCGCTCGCAACAGGATGCGCTGGCGCGCGGTGGCGAAGGTGCGTTCCACCGCATCGCCGAAGCGCTGCCCTTCGCGGGTTTCCTGGCCGAACGCCTGAACCACCTTCATCGCGGAGAGTACTTCAGTGACTATCGCGCCGACATCGGCGACGCGGTCCTGGCTCGAACGCGAGACCAAGCGGATGCGGCGCCCGAAGAACACTATTGGCGCGATCACCAGCGGGATGCCCACCAGCAGGCCGATCGTCAGCGTGGGCGCGAGATAGAGCAGCAGCATGGTGCCGCCAATCGCCGTCAACGTATTGCGTAGCGCGATCGAGACGGTGGTGCCCACTACCTGTTCGATCACAGCCGTGTCGCCGGTCATCCGGCTCGAAATCTCCTTCGGGCTGTTCTCTTCATAAAAGCCCGGCGCCAGCCGCAGCAAGTTCTGCTGCACCCTCGTGCGGATGTCCGCGACCACGCGTTCGCCGATCCAGCTGACGAAATAGAAGCGCAGCGCCGTGCCGATGCCCAGCACTAGCACGATCATAAGCAAATACTGGAAGGCATGGCCGATTTCCTGCGGCCCCGCAGTGCCGCCGAAGGCTTCGTCCATGATCACCTTGAAGCGCCAAGGGATCGCCAGCGTCGCCCCGGCGGTGATCAGCAGCGCGACGAGAGCGAGCAAAATCTGCGCGGGATATTGCGCCGCAGTGGCGAACACCATCTTGAGCGGGCCAAGCGTGCGTGCCTCTGGCGGCTCGCCCGCGTTATTCCCCTCGCCGCTGCCTGCGTCATTGCGGCGGCGAAACAGCCAGCCGCGGGGTGTTTCCGCCTCTTCCGTATCGTCCTGCCCGTCCATTGCGTGTGACAGGTAGACATCCTGCATCCAAATTTCACGTGCAAAATCCACACCGGATAGCGCAATCGAGGTAAACCGAGAAATTGTGCATTGCACAATCGCGGTGGCGGGTCCAAGAAGTTCGGCCCAAGCGCCCGCCAAGAGGCGTTGCAGGAGAGATCAACAGGGGTACGCCTTGCTTTACCACGCATACGAGTTGCAGCGCGCCTGGCTTTCGAGCGCCAGCGCCATCGCCTCCATCGGGGCAGAATTCATCAGCAATCCGGCCAATCCAATCGGCTACACCGGGCTCGGTCCGATGGCAGCGAGCGCGCTGGAGGTGTTCGCCCATGCCACTGCGCCGCGCGGCAAGCCCGCTTTCGGGATCGAAACGGTAGAGATGGGAGGCGAACGCTGGCCGGTCGAGGAAGCGACCGTGGTCAACAAGCCCTTTGGCGACCTCAAGCGTTTCCGCCGCCAGGGCTTGACTGAAGATGCGCCGCGGCTGCTGATCGTCGCGCCGATGAGCGGGCACTATGCCACGCTGCTGCGCGGCACGGTGGCGCGCATGGTCGAAAGCACCGAAGTCTACATCACCGATTGGGCCGATGCGAAGACCGTTCCTATGTATCACGGGCGCTTCGGCCTCGACGATTACATCGACTATCTGATGGAGTTCACACAGTTCATTGGCATCGACGCGAACGGCCGCCGCCCGCACATGATGGCCGTGTGCCAGCCTTCGGTCCCGGCCTTTGCCGCCACCGCGCTGATGAACCTGCACAAGGATCCGGCGACGCCCGCCACGCTCACCATGATGGGCGGGCCGATCGACACGCGCTGTTCGCCCACTTCGGTCAACAACCTCGCGATGGAGCGCCCGATCGAATGGTTCCGCCATTCGGTGATCGCAACCGTGCCGATGAACCATCTCGGCGCGGGCCGACGGGTCTATCCCGGCTTCCTGCAGCTTGCCGGCTTCATGAGCATGAACCTGGGCAGCCACATGATGAGCCATTACGAGATGTTCAAACACCTCACCGTGGGCGACCAGGAAAGCGCGCAGGCGACCAAGGACTTCTACGACGAGTATCGCGCGGTATGCGACATGACCGCCGAATTCTACCTCCAGACGGTGGAAGAGGTGTTCCAGAAGCACTCGATCCCCAATGGCGAGTTCCGCCACAAGGGCGAGATCGTCGACCTCGGAAAGATCACCGACACCGCGCTGCTGGCGATCGAAGGCGAGCGCGACGACATTTCCGGGCTGGGCCAAACCAAGGCCGCACTCGACCTGGCGAGCGAGCTATGTGCGGGCAAGAAACGCTACCTGATGGCAGAAGGTGCCGGGCATTATGGCATTTTCAACGGCAGCAAATGGCGCCATACGATAGCCCCGGTGGTCGAAGAATTCATCGAAACGCATTCATGAACCGCCCTACGGCTGCGCTGCTTGAGAGCTTAGACGCGCAGGTCGGGATCGGCCATGTCGCCTTCTTCGAGCTGCACGCCGAAGCTGTTCAGCAGCATCGAGACCTGGGTGTACTGGCCTACCGTGAAGACGAGGTCCATCCGGCCTCGGTCGCCCAGTTCGCCCAGCGCGACCCAAGTTTCATCCGGCACATGATGGTTCAACACCAGTTCGTCGCTGGCGCGCAGCATTGCGGCTTCCAGCGGAGTCCACCCCGGCGCATCCGGACCTTGCTTGATCCGCTCGATCTCATCCGCGGTGAGGCCGCAGTCCTTGCCGATGCGGGTATGCTGCGCGAATTCATAGCCCGAGCGGCAGTTCCAGCCGGTGCGCAGGATCACCAGCTCGCGCTCGCGCGGGCTGAGGCTGTTGCGGCGCGACAGGATGTAGTTGCCCCAGGCGAGGAAGCCCTGAAGCGCCTTCGGCGCATGGGCCAGCGTACGGAAAATGTTGAGCGCCCTGCCGCCCCCGACCTTGTTGTCGGGGTTGGCGAAGGGTGCCAGCACGGCCGCCTGCTCCTCGTCGAGCCGGCCCATGTCAACCGGCGCGATGCGAGGGGCAGAAAGCCTCACGTCACAATACCTCGAACAGTCCAGCAGCGCCCTGGCCGCCGCCGATGCACATGGTCACGACGGCATATTTCACACCGCGGCGCTTGCCTTCGATCAGCGCGTGGCCCGCGCAACGTGCTCCGGTCATGCCGAAGGGGTGGCCGATCGAGATCGAGCCGCCATTGACGTTGAGCAGCTCGTCGGGAATGCTGAGCTTGTCGCGGCAATAGAGCACCTGCACCGCGAAAGCTTCGTTGAGTTCCCACAGGCCGATGTCGTCCATCTTGAGGTTGAAGCGTTCGAGCAGCTTCGGGATCGCGAAGACCGGGCCGATGCCCATTTCGTCGGGCTCGGTGCCGGCAACCGCCATGCCGACATAGCGGCCGAGCGGCTGCAGCCCACGCTTTTCGGCGACCTTGGCTTCCATCACCACGCAGGAAGACGAGCCGTCGCTCAGCTGGCTGGCGTTGCCTGCAGTGATGCAGTGGCCTTCGCCCATTACCGGCTTGAGGCCGGCAAGCCCTTCGAGCGTAGTGTCGGGGCGGTTGCAATCGTCGCGATCGGCAGTCACTTCCTTGAACGAGACTTCCTTGGTCTCCCTGTCGACCACTGCCATGGTGGCGGCGCAGGCGACGATCTCGTCATCGAATTTCCCCGCGGCCTGCGCGGCAGCGGTGCGCTGCTGCGACTGGAGCGAATATTCGTCCTGGTATTCGCGGCTGATGTTGTAGCGCTTGGCGACGACTTCGGCGGTGCCGATCATCGGCATGTAGATATGCGGGTGCACTTCCAGTAGCTCGCGATCGGGCTCGACGAACATCTTGCCGCTGCCGACCACCTTCGAAATACTTTCGAGCCCCCCGGCGACGCAGATGTCCATATTGTCGATGACGACCTGCTTCGCCGCAGTGGCGATGCTCATCAGGCCCGACGAGCACTGGCGGTCGATGGTCATGCCGGGAATCGACACAGGCAAGCCCGCACGCAGCGCTGCAAGCCGCGCCACATTGCCGCCGGTCGAACCCTGCTGCACCGCGCAGCCCATGACGACGTCATCGACTTCGTCGCCTTCGATGCCGGCCCGCTCGACCGCGGCCTTGATCGACATGGCGCCGAGCGTCGCGCCGGTGGTGTTGTTAAATGCCCCGCGCGCCGCCTTGGTCAGCGGAGTGCGGGCTGTGGAGACGATGACTGCGTCACGCATGGGTAATTCCTTGGATTGCTAAGAATGTCCGATCCTCGACGGGGAGGCGGTCGAAATCAGACGAAAAATTGGGTGATCCACTCGCAGATCAGGGCGGGCTTGTCCTCGCCATCGATCTCGATCGTGATCTCGCTGGTCTGCTGCCACTGGCCAGGACGTTTCTCGACCATTTCGAGCAGCTTCCAGTGGCCGCGGATGCGCTTGCCGGCGCGCACCGGCGAGATGAAGCGCGTCTTGTTGCCGCCATAGTTGACGCCCATCTTCACTCCGTCGACCCGCGGCATGTCACTCTTGGCGGACAGGTAGGGGATCATAGAAAGCGTGAGGAAGCCATGCGCGATGGTGCCGCCGAACGGCGTGAGCTTGGCCTTTTCCTCGTCGATATGGATGAACTGGTGGTCACCGGTCGCATCGGCAAACATGTTGATGCGGTCTTGGCCCATCTCCACCCATTCGCTGGTGCCGATATGCTCTCCGGTCTTGGCTGCGATTTCTTGCGGGGTCATGCGCCTCTCCTCTTCAGTCCGGCGAATCTCGCCGTGTCGCCCGGCTTCATGACGCATCGCGGCGCGTATGGCAACGCGGTTTCCGTAAACGTCAACCAGACGCTAGGGCAATGGGGCACTTTCTCGCTAGCCGCGGTGGCAGCATTCGAGCGCGGTGCGCATCACTTCGGTGTTGCCCGTGCAATCGAAGCTGAAGTCCGCCCCGCCATCGGTCATCAGCAGCACCTTGGCGATGATGTCGTCGCGGCTCATGCCCGTGGTGTTGAGGA